>JAHWIT010000016.1 GCA_019322455.1 Candidatus Woesearchaeota archaeon | reverse complement strand
ATAAAATGTTTTTTTTCGGAATGGATATTCCTTTGGTGGAATTGCTTGTTGCAATAGGTTTGATAACTTTGATTATTTTGTTTGAATCAATACTATTATTGTATCTTATTCTGCATCATAGAAAGGATATAAAACTTTTAAAACATGAAATAAGAAAAATGAGTGAATTAATTAGTAAAAAAGAAAGATAATTTATTTTTTCTCTTCTTCTGGCTTGGCTTCTTCTTTAGGTGCTTCTCCTTCTGCTGGTTTAGCTTCTCCTGCAGGAGCAGCAACTTCTTCTGCTGGCATTAATTCATCAATAATTGCTGTTGGAATCTTTGCTTCTTTTAATTTACCTCTAATTTCTCCTCTTTCTTTACCTTCCATGCTTGCTATAATCTCTTTAGCTAGTTTCTCATATTCTGCTCTTCTCTTTTCAATTTCTTCAGCAAGCTTTTTCTTTTCTTCTTCTAATTTCTTTTTCTCTTCAGCAGTCAGTTCTGTTTTTTCAGCTTTGATTTCTTCATCAAATTTTCCTTGATTTACTTGTTTAATAGCTTCAACAGCAGGAACACCTTCTACAAGAATTCCCATACTATTGCATGTTCCTATTACTTCTTTTACTTTTTCTTTTAAATTTTTTCCAAGAAGATTGGCTTCTTTCATCTTAGCAATCTTGATAATCTGCTCGATTAGAATATCTGCTACTTTTTCTTCTTTTGGATTTCCAGAACCCTTTTCAACTCCTGCTTCTTTTTTTATTAAAGCAGATGCTGGAGGAGTTCCAACTTCTATTTCAAATTCTTTTGTATCTGTATCTATTATAACCTTGACAGGAACCTGCATTCCTTTGAAGGCTTCTGTTTTTTTATTAATTTCAGCAACTACTTGGCCTATATTAACTCCTTTTGGACCTAAAGCTGGCCCTAAAGGAGGCGCAGCAGTTGCTTTTCCGCCTTCAATAAGAGATTCAACTGTTTCTTTAGGCATATTTCAGTTCACCTTTTATATTTGCACAAATATGATTTATTTATAAGTTTAATGTAAATTACTCTTTTTTCTCTTCTTCTTCTGTTTCTCTTCTTACTACCTTAACAGAATCCATTTTAACTGTAATTGGGATTGGAACAGCTGCTTCCAGCAATTCAACAACAACTTCTTCTTTTGCTTTGTCTATTCTAGTTACTTTTGCATTTTCTCTTTTGAATGGTCCTGCTATAATTTCAACAATATCATTTTTCTGGATATTCATCTCTATTTTAACTTGTTCAAGCATATGTTCAATTTCACTGTAATCAACTTCTTTTGGCAGTATGCCACGGGCATAAGGAACATTAAATGCAGCTTGTTCTGCATCAACTCTTGAGCCTGCTTCTACAAATATATAACCACGCATACCATGAGGTCTAATAATAGAGAAAACAGTTAATTTCTTTTTTTGAGCATTTGATGTAACAAAATCCATAACTTGGTCTTCTCTATTTGCAGTTGTTCTTAATGCAAATATTGTTGGTTTTTGTTCTTGTTCCATTTTATTATGTTTAATTTGTTAATTTTTTAAATATTTCTGTTTAAAACAGGAGTTGTTTGATCATTTGTATTATAAATCCAATAACTCCTATTATTATGATTCCCAAGCCTGAAACCTTAACAATTGTCTTGAATTCATCTTTAGATGGTTTTTTTGTTACTATTAAAACCCTTTTGCATTCTCTAATAAAATTCTTGATTTTCCTTGTAATAGTTGGCTTAATCTCTTCTTCCATTTTTGAACAAGAAAAAAGGAATATATATAAACTTTATGTTTTATTTTATATATCTGAAAATAATAAAGTTTTTATACTATAAAAAAATTAAATTAATGCTATGGGACAGCTAGAAAAACAACCATGTCCGATGTGTAAGGGCAATACTTTAACTCTTACTGAGGATGAAAGAGAGGTTCCTTATTTTGGAAAGATATATGTCTTTTCAATGACTTGTTCTAATTGCAAATATCATAAAGCAGATGTTGAGGCTGCTGAAAAACAAGAGCCTTCCAAGTATTCTATTGAGGTTAGCGGAGAAAAAGACATGAAGATTAGAATTGTTAAATCTTCAGAAGCAACTGTTAAGATTCCGCATATAGTAACAATTCAGCCTGGCCCTGCTTCAAGCGGATATATTACTAATGTTGAGGGGATATTGAACAGAGTAAAGCACCAGATTGACCAGGCAAAAGAGAATGAAGAGGATAATGATGCTAAGAAAAAAGCAAAGAAGATGCTGAAGAAGCTTAATAGAGTAATGTGGGGACAGGAAAAATTAAAAATGATTATTGAAGATCCTTCTGGAAATTCTGCAATTATTTCTGAGAAAGCAGTTAAAGGCAAATTGTGAAAACTATAATTTTATTAATGCTAACTTCGTAAATAGATAGTATGGTCAAGCGTGCT
>JAHWIT010000128.1 GCA_019322455.1 Candidatus Woesearchaeota archaeon | reverse complement strand
CATTTGCAGAATACTTCTCCTGTTCCATTTGGTGCAACATTAGCAGGATATGCAGCAAGATTTGCAAATAGAGTAGAGAGATGTGATGAATATTTTAATGATTTAAGAGGAAAGATTTCAGGAATAGTTGGAACAGGAGCAAGCATTGAGATGGTTATTGGCAAAGAAAAAGCATTGGAATTTGAAGAAGCTGTTCTTAAGAAATTAGACCTTAAACCAGATTATACTGCAACACAGATAGTTCAAAAAGAAAGATTAGCAGATGTTGGTCATGGCTTGGTTACATTAATGCATGTACTAGGAGATTTTGCAAATGATATGAGATTATTGTATTCTTCTGCTATTAATGAAGTAACTTCAAGAGACAATGCAGAAAGATTAGGAGGAAGTAGTGCAGATGCTTTAAAGAATAATCCAATTAATTATGAGAATATTTGTGGAAAGGTAGTAGTAGTTGAAAGTGGGATGAGGGTTTTGTATGATATGATTCATTCTGATTTACAAAGAGATTTAAGAGGTTCTGTCCAGGCAAGATATCAGCCTCAGGCAATGATGGTTGAAACTTATGAATCATTTTCGCGTTTTAATAATAGAGCATTAACTCAATTATCTGTTAATGAAGATACTATGGCTAGAAATTTACAGCCAGTTAAAGATAATCCAAGCGAGGCAATGGTTGCTATATTAAGAGGAGCACAATGGGTTCATTCAAAATATGGTGTTGGCCATGATTTTGTTAAAGAGATGGGGAAAAAGGCTCAAAAACAAGGAATAAGATTATTAGATGCTGCATTAGAGGATGATGAGTTTAGAAATCTTTATGATATCTTGCCTAAAGATAAACAAGATATTCTTAATGGTAAATTAGAAAAATATGTTGGTGCAGCTAAAGAAAAGGCAGGACTTAATATTGCTTATGCATATACTATAGCAAGACTAGGAGGTTGAAATAAAAATGGCAAAAAGAAAAGTTGAAGTAATAGATGATTTAGTTCCAGTAAGGCATGCTATAATGAGTGTGTCTGATAAATCAGGATTAGAAGATTTTGTGCCTGAGCTTATTAAGGTGTGTCCTGAAATTATGATTTATTCAACAGGAGGAACATACGGAAGGCTTGTTCAAATTTTAGGAGATGCTGCTGTAAAAAATGTTGCAGAGGTTTCAAGATATATAGGACAGCCTGAAACAGAAGGTGGATTAGTAAAGACATTAGATTTCAAATTATTTTTAGGATATCTAACAGAAACATATAGTGAAGCACATCAGCAGGATTTGAAAAGAACAAATTCTGTTCCAATTGATCTTGTTGTTTTTAATTTATATCCATTTCAGGAAAAAGTTAAAGAAAAAGGGATTGATGTGGAAGATGCAAGAGGAAATATAGATGTTGGAGGGCCTTCTGCATTAAGAGCAGCAGGAAAGAATTGGCATAGAATTGCAACAGTTGTTGATCCTAATGATTATTCAGCATTATTAGCTGAAATAAAAGGAAATAAAGGCAGAACAAAATTAAAAACAAGATTTGAATTACATAAGAAGGTATTCAGGCATCTTGCTAATTACAACACAGCAATTGCAGATTATGTTGAAGGTGTTAGTGCTGAAGAAGCAATAAAACCTTATATAATTATGAATAAAGGTGAATAAAAAATGGCAGAAAAAAGCAAATATGCTCAAGCAGGGGTTGATTTTGAAAAGGAACATGATGTTGTTGGTATTTTGAAAGCATTACGTGAGGCTACATTGCCGTTTACAGAGGATTTAAGAGAGATAGGGATTAGTTTTCCTGAAGAAGGAAGTGATTTTTCAAGTGGTTTTAAAGTAAATGCTAAGAAGCTTTTAGAGAATGGTATTGAGGAATATGTTGCACAGGAATGTGTTGATGGTCCTAGTTCAAAACCAGCTGTTCATGCATTGTATGATGGAGATGATGATGTTAAATTAGGCTGTACATCAATTTGTTCTATTGCAATGGTTGCGAATGATTTGATATGTTCAGGAGCAAGGCCTGTTACTTTAACAGAATACCATTCATGGCACAATATTAATACTGAGATTGCTAAACAAATGGCAAAAGGCAATTTAATTGGAGCAGAGGCTGCAAGAGCAACCATAACAGGAGGAGAGAATGCTTCATTATCTGCATTGATTACAGGACCTATTCCTGAGAAGGGTTATGATATGTGCCATATTGCTCATGGTATTATATTAGATAGAGAATTAATTGATCATCCATTAGGAAAGGGAAGGGTTAAAGAAGGAGATATTGCTATTGGCTTGTCAAGTTCTGGTGTTCATTGCAATGGAATTACTTTGATTTGGAAAACAGCAATTGATTTTGCTAATTATGGATTTGATAAGGCTAGTGTTATAAATCAGGGATTAGATGATTTAGGAGAAAGTGTTGCTTCAGCAATATTAACACCAACAATAATCTATGTTAAACCTGTTCTTGAACTGCTTGATAAGTATCATATTGATGTTAAAGCAATTGCAAATATAACTGGAGAAGGTGTTCATAATATGAGGAGAGTGCTTGCTTCAGGATTAGGATTAAGTCTTGATTACAGCAAGAATGATGTTAAAAAGCCGCATACAATCTTTAAGTGGGTGCAGAATAAAGCAGATGTTTCTATAAAGGAAATGTATGAAGATTATAATATGGGAACAGGAATGGTGATTGTTGCTGATAAGCTGGCTGCTCCTGATATGATTCAAACATTAAATTCTTTTGGACAACAGCATTATAATAAATTTTCTGCTTATGAACTTGGAAAAGTAGTTGCAGATAAAGAGCAATTAATAAAGGTAGTAACTTATAATGGAAAAGAAGAAAGGTTTGAAGAAAAGTAATTTTATTTCTAATTAATTTTTCTTTTATTTTAATGTTGTAGTAATTAATACAGCATCTTTTTAAAAATCTTCTATATTATTGTATATTAAGATGTTTCCATTTACACATACATATATATTGAAGGAATTGTATAAAGATAAAGAGATTCCAGCAGAGATTGTTCTAGGAAATATTATACTTGATATTGTTGGAAGTTTTAATTTAAGAGAGAACGGCAGGAATATTCAGAGAGAACTGCATGATCATATTCAGACAAAAGAACCAGTAGATGGTAAATATGGAAAATATGAATTAAAGAATCTATTTCATAGAGGAATTATAATACATGTTATGGCTGACAATTATTCAAGGGTTGGAAAGTATTATCGTGTTAATCCTCCAAAAACACAGGGATTTCTTAAGAAATTAGAATCATCTGTTGAATTTTATGGATTAAAAGTGCCAAAAGATAAAAAAGGAGATTTTAAGAGAAAAACTCTGCAGTCAGGATTAGATATTTTAGTTTTAAGAGAATCAAAAGAAGAGCAAAGATATCTTATTGGAAAGGCAATGGATTATTTAAGAGAAAATCAGTCTGAATTAAAAAAAGAAATGAATAAATTAACTAAAGTTAATGAAGATGATATACAAACAACATTTGATGATGTATTAGCAACATATGGAACTGATTTTGACAGAAATATATTAGAGCCTATAAGGGCTTATCCTGCAATAAGAGTGGTTGAAAATTTGGGAAATACACAGCTTACTGATGAATTTATTAAAAAATTAGAAAACCATGAAGGTTATGGTGTTGTTTTAGAGAATTTAAAATTATTAGAAGGAGTTTGGAAGAGATGTTTAAGAAGAACAGCAAATAAAATTCTAAAATCTCCTGTAAATATTTAATTATGCAGCATCTAAAAGTCTCTCTGAAGATTCAAATTTAGTTCTTAATTTTCTCTTAATCTCTCTTCTACTTTTCCAAGGTAATCTTATTAGGCCGACTAGATTGTTACTTTTTTTGTATTTTTTTTGAGAAAGGGGATAAATGTTATTCATCCAAACCATTGACAGTAATTTCTATCCAAGAATATTTTTCTTT
>JAHWIT010000127.1 GCA_019322455.1 Candidatus Woesearchaeota archaeon | reverse complement strand
TGTTTATTTTGTTCTTTAAACAGCATATTTTTATAAAATAAGAAAAATTATAAATATATTGTTATTTTTGAAATAAAGATGAAAGATACTGTGAGTTTATTCTTAAAAGGGGTATTGATGGGGATATGTGATATAATCCCTGGAATATCAGGCGGGACTATTGCTTTTATTACTGGAATTTATTCAAGGTTGATTAATGCTGTAAAGAGTTTTTCTCTTAAACTGGTTATTGATTTTTTTAATTATTTATTTAGAAGGAATAAAGAGAGTTTGAATTTATTGAAAGATGATATTAGAAAATTAGATCTTGTTTTTTTGATAACTCTTGGTATAGGAATAGGCGCTGCAATATTAATTGGATCAAGGATTATAAGTTTTTTGTTGAAGGAGTATTTTGTATATACTATTTCCTTTTTTATTGGATTGATTTTAGCTTCTTCTAAGAATATATATGATAAGATTGAAAGACATCATACTAAAAATAAATTATTTGGTATTTTTGGATTAATTATTGGAGTTTATTTGTCGTTGGTTATACCTGCAAATATTACTCCTTCTTTTTTGTATGTTTTTCTTGGGGGATTTTTAGCAATTAGTGCGATGTTTTTGCCTGGAATTTCAGGAGCTTTTATATTGTTGATTTTAGGCTTATATAAGTTTATACTTGATGCTTTGCATAATATTTTAGATAATATTAGTGTTTTTATTGTATTTGGATTAGGAGCTGGATTAGGAGCATTTACAATCTCAAGGATTATATCCTTCTTATTTAGAAAGGATAGATGTAAAACACTTTATGTATTGCTTGGATTGGTTGTTGGTTGCTTAAGTATTCCTATAAAGAAGGTTTATGAAAGCAAGGGTTCATGGAATTTATTAAGTATGATTATTGTTTTGATTTTTTTGATATTAGGATTTTTATCTGCAAGAGCAGTTAGTAAATTGGATAAAGCAGAGGTTTAAAATGAATAGCCAAGAGATAAGAAGAAGAATATTTCATATACTTAGTGGAATAATTATTGTTGCATTGATTTATTTTGATATATTGACTCCTTTGATTCTTTTTATTATATTAATAGTTGGAGGAATAGCGTGTCTGATTAGTTTAAGGTATAAGATTCCTGTTATAAACTTTATGTTGAGGTATCTTGACAGACCAGAGGATATTAAATCATTTCCTGGAAAAGGAAGTTTTTATTATGTTGTTGGGGTGTTTTTGGCTCTTGTTTTATTTGAAAAGGATATTGCAATGGCTTCTATATTAATTATGGCATTAGGAGACTCTATTGCTCCTTTTGTTGGACAGTATTATGGAAGGATAAAACATCCTTTAAGTGATAAAAAGTTTTTAGAAGGAACAGTTGTAGGAGGTTTTGCTGCTTTTCTTGGAGCTTTGATTTTTGTAAATTGGATTGAAGCTTTATTGGCTAGTATTGCTGCAATGATTGCAGAAGGAATTAATATAAAATTTAGTGGAATTGCTGTGAATGATAATATTAGTATGCCTGTTGTGGCAGGAACAATTATTTGGTTGTTGAGATTGATTTTTTAAGCTGTTTTTTATTTAAACTTCGCAAATATTTATATATTATTAATAGTTTGTTTTTTTTATGAAGATATTAACTTTTGTTGATTTGCATGGAAATATGAGTGCTTTGAAGAAGTTAGTTGAAAGAGCAAAAAAGGATGATATTGAATTAATTATTTGTGCAGGAGATATTTCTGCGTTTAGTGATAAATTAAACAAACTTATTGGAGAGTTTAGTAAGGTTAAAAAACCATTTTTAATTATTCCTGGAAATCATGAGGAGGATGATGAGCTTGAGAAGGCTTGTAATCCTTTTAATAATTGTGTAAATATTCATAAAAAGGGATTTAGTGGTGAGGATTTCACTGTTCTTGGTTATGGTGGAGGCGGATTTTCAGAGATTGATAAAAGATTTGATAGACTTGCTAAGAGTTTTAAGAAGATGATTAAGAAGGATAAAGTAATATTAGTAACGCATGCTCCTCCTTATAATACAAATGTTGATAGGATAAATAAGAGACCTTGTGGAAATAAATCAATAAGGAATTTTATTCTTGAGGTTAAACCTGATTTAGTTGTTTGCGGACATTTGCATGAGAATGCTGGAAAGATGGATAAGATTGGCAAGACATTAGTGATTAATCCTGGTTATAAAGGAAAGGTTATTAGTTTATAAATGCTTTTTCGAAGGATTTAAATAGTACTTTTCTAACAAATAGTGAATATGAAAAATGATTTATCTTTGTTGGATAGAATTTTAATTAGATATCTTCCTAAAAGAGTTGAAATAAATGGTATTGATAAAAGAGTTGAGTTACCTAGATGGAAATGGGTTCTTGATTTTCCAATTTTAGGTTATTTTTC
>JAHWIT010000126.1 GCA_019322455.1 Candidatus Woesearchaeota archaeon | reverse complement strand
TCTGGAGCAGAATCTCGAGTTATATCCTCTCTTGGTTTATCTGGTAAACTTGTAAATAATTCATCTACTCTTGTAACTGTTGTTGTCGTTTGTTTTTCATCCTTTTTTTCTGGAGGAGGAACATCTTTTGTATCTTGTTTAGGCAATGGTTTTTCTCCTGGTGATTGTCCAGTTATTTTTTTAAGATCAAGTTCAGAAACATAATCTAAAACTCCCTGAGCAAGCTTAGGTAAATCAGGAACAAGACCTTTCACTTTTTCAGCTTCTCCAACTAATCTTTTTGTTTCAGCAAGAACTGTCTGTCTAGCTTCATCTAAATCTTGATCTATATCCTTTTTACATTTTACAAGACCATCTATAACTGAATAAGCAGCACCTATCTTTTCTTTAACATCTTTTGCATAGTCAGGTAATCTTTCATCTATTTTTCTCCATCTTTCAGTTTCTTTAACTAATCCTTCAATCTTCTTTTCTTCATCTCCTTCCATAATTGTTTTTGCATTTTCAATATCTTTCTTAGCACTTTCTATACTTCTTTTCTCATCTCCCATGGATTTTATAGTTTCAATTTTTTTGCAATAAACTATCTTTGCTCTTGTCTTAAGCGACTCTACCATTTCTAATCCTTTTTCAAGAAGTGGTTTTATCTTTTCATCTACTTCCTTTGAATCTTTTTTTGAAACTAAAATTTTTTTTACTTCTTCTAAATCATTTAAATCTTTTCTATAATAACCAGCTCTTCCTGATTCTATATAACCTAAATGATGTTGACTAACATCAAAAAGAAGCCTAGCTGCATTTTTTATATCCCCATCCTTTGTTCTATCTTTCACCATTCCTTTTAAATCATAAATTTCATATTTAAATTGAAAAATATCATGCAAAGTTTTACTTTCTGATATTTTTACAAATTCTTCTATTTCTTGATAATGATCATCAACAGTTTTAAGATATTCTTCAAATTCTTCTAAAATTTTTTTATCATTTTTTACTTCAGTAGCTTTTTGAATGTTTTCTTGTTCCTCATCTGCAAAACGAATAGTCATAACATAAAATAGAGATAAATGTTTCTTAAGAAAATCTTCAAAATCTGACGGATCTCCTCCTTTTTCTTTTTTATACGTTTCAATTAAATTATCCAAATCTTTTTTTTGCCTTCTAAGTTTCTCAATATCAGTATCAGCTTTTATATTTTCTTTTAAACCTTCTAATGTACCAACAAATTCTTGATATTCTTGAACAACCTCTTGATTTCCAGCTATCCCCGCTGCTTGTTTTAATTTTTCTCCATCTACTTTAGTTTGTAATTCCTTTAGACTTCCTTGTATCTGAGAAAAATACCAAAGATTATCAATTTTAATCCCTTCCTTTTTCTGACTTGCATATAATTCAGATAACTTTTTTATTTCTTCTCTAACTCCACTTTTACATACATTAAATTCCTCAATGACTTTATTTGCACTCTCAACCGTTGCACTAGAAACCTCAAGTGATCTATCCTTAGAAAGGATAAAATTTCTTGAGTTAATATATAATCCTTCCATCTTTAATGTAGCAACTAGTGTTTCTTCTGCCTTATAAGGACCTTGACTACTATTTATATTATTAAAATTATCAATTGAAAAGTCCCCTCCATCATCAATAAATTCTTGAATTTTCCTTTTAATAGTTTCTTCAATTAATTTTGTTCTTCCTTTTTCATAATCCTCTTTTAATTGTGGATTATTCATTTTAATCTCATCATTATCTAATTTCTCATAAATACTATAAACCCCTGGAAGTTTCCTTTCGTTTCCTTCATCATCTACAATTATTATTCCTTTATCCTTTAAATCTGAATATTCATCTTCAAAATTATTCGCAAATGTTAAAAATTCAGAATACAATCTTTTTTCTATTTCTATCTCAGTTTCACTTAGTTTTTCTAAATTTGATCTTATTTGATTAATCTTTCCAAAAACTAATTCAACTAAATTAGTACATTTAAAATCTCCGTTATCATTTACATAACCAGTATTATTCTCATAAAATATCTTAATTTTTTGCCAGGCCTTTCTAATATCTTCCACTTCTTTATAAGACCCAAGGCCTATCACATATTGTTCAAGAAGACTACATTGATTTTCAACTTTAACATTAGTTCCCATTATATCCACCTATCCCAAACACCCTAATTATATAATCACTTAATAGTAGTTAAGTAATATATAAATGTTTTGCTTTTTAAACATTATAAACTACCTATAGCATATCTTTCAACATATCTTTCAATAACACCCAAT
The DNA here is from genome assembly GCA_019322455.1 of Candidatus Woesearchaeota archaeon. Taxonomy (GTDB): domain Archaea; phylum Nanobdellota; class Nanobdellia; order Woesearchaeales; family WJKL01; genus JAHWIB01. The sequence continues at coordinate 1,430 of JAHWIT010000126.1, read as the reverse complement.
CCTATTATTTTTGCATTTGTTTTTGCTCTATTATATTTTACTCTTCTAATAGTTGTTTCATCAATTGGAGCTTCGCTGTCATAAAGAGAATAACTTGCAATATCATTTCTAGGATTTCTTGCATCAAAAACAGCACCAGTATTAATTACTCTACAATTTTTTTTCATATCAACAACTTCAAAAGGCATATGCGAATGCCCTTCAAATAATGTAAATCCTTCTGATAAATATTTTATAACCTCTTCAGCAATTGCAAATCTTTCTTTTGGTGGTGCCTCATCTTTATATTTTAGTGCCTTATCTCTCCATTGATTTCCAGTCACAACATAAACATCTTTATCTGCATCAACTCTAAGTTTATTAGCATATTCAAACATAATTGATGGAAAACCATGTGAAAAAATTATTTTTTCTTTTAATAATTCAATTTCTTCTTTTGATAGTTCTAGCTTTTCAACTAACTCCTTTTCTTCTTTTGGCAGATTCTCTAATCCTAAGTTTGGAATATCTTGTCTTAGTTTTTCTATTCTTTTTGCTCTTTCATTTTTTACCAATTCCTTTTCTTCTTCTGACAAATTTTCTAGTTCCAAGTTTGGAGTATATCGTCTCTGCTTTTTTACCAATTCCTTTTCTTCTTTTATTAGATTTTTTACCTCTAAATTTTCTCGTCTTAAATTTGGAAGTTCTGGTTTTAAATTTTCTAGAAAATCAAAATATTCTTCTTGATCAGCAAGACGAAAAAGAGCAGTATATTCTTCTAGTCCTTCTCTAGTTGTAGGAGCATATTTTTTTAATCTATCTTCTAATAAACTCTTTAAAGAATGTCCTAGTGCTAGATCTTTTTGCTTCCTTAATTCATTTGGATCAAACCAATTTATTTTAGTCCAAGTATCACTTTCTTTTGAAGGACCATCTCTAGTTAATCCAGAAGCATAATGCTTGAAATAATAATCATGATTTCCCTCTAAAGTATATTTTCCACAATAGTTTTTAATTAATTTTACACATTCTGCAGGATCAGGACCTAATCCAACAATATCCCCAAGACAAACATATCTATTAACTCTTCTTTTTTTACAATCAACTAATATAGCTTGAAGAGCTTCTTTAGAAGCATGCACATCTCCAAAAACAGCAGTTAATGTCATTTTATATTCTATCCTCTATTTATTGTTACTTCAGAGTAGTTAAATATTTAAAAAGCTTTCGCTTTTTTAATAAATAATCTTCAGAATAAAGAAGTGGGGCTGCTGGGACTTTCGAAGCGAAGCTTCGAACCTTCGCATAATTCGAACCCAGATCCGCTGGTATACCCTGCTGTAAATCATTGATCTGAAAGATCTCATCGCTCCAGCAACTGGAGCCAGCTATTCTAGCCAGGTTATACTACAGCCCCTTGCAAGATAATAACAAATTTATTATATCATTTA
>JAHWIT010000125.1 GCA_019322455.1 Candidatus Woesearchaeota archaeon | reverse complement strand
CCAATTAAAGCATATATCCCCGCACCTAATACATTTCCAACACCGTAGGCAGTTACTCCAAAAAGAGAGATTCTTCGTTTTAATTTTGGTAGTTTTTTTTGCTCATTCATAAATATCAACTAATTAAATCTTATTTTGTTTTTAATTTCTAATTCTTAATAAGAATTTCTTCTTTAATTCTTGATTAAAATAAAGCAAAGTTAATACCTAAATTAATAAGAAAAAAACAAGGAATAAATATAATCACAATTTATTAATAATCTAATTATTTATCAAATAAATTTAAATTGACGGCGAATAATAGATGGAAGAAAGTATACGCTTTATTTATGGAAAAGAATATTGGTATATAAGTGCATTTATTAATACTAATGAGTTTATCGGAGAATCTAAGGCAGAAGAAATCGAAGAATTGTTATTGATTAAGTTAAAGAATCTTAATCATAATCACTTAAGTAAAGCTTTCGCATTTTTGGAAAAATATCCTCATGCCGAAGAGAAAAAAGCAACTTTAATAGATATGGCTAAATCAATATCGATTGAATGTGATTGGGAGCCATTTTTCCAAAATTTTCCTTATACAAATGAAAATAATCCATATACTGAAGATAATAGAGATTTAATATATAATACTCTTGGTTATTTTAAGTTAGAAGTCGAGTATTATAAAAATGAGCCATATAAGAAAGAGAAAATTACCCCAGATTTAATTCAACAGATCCCCTTTATTGTAATTGATATCCTCAAAGAATTTGGAGTAAAGAAAGAAAATCAGTTCCTACTTCTTGATACAGAAAGTCCAATATATGTTTTCGTTATCTCTAATAAAGTAGAACCAAGGGATATCCAGTGGAATAAAGAAAGTATAGAAAGATACAAAAAAGTGCTTAGTTATTGGACACAAATATATGCTGGGCAATGGAGTGATTACACTGATGACCTTTTTCAAAGAAGAGTCAAAAATAATTTATCTAATCGATTATCAGAATTGCATTATATTAAAAGAAATTCTGGTTTTATATATATGGCAGAAAAGAATTATGAAACAGAGTTTCCATATATAAAAAAGACTATATTAGAACCTGCTTCTGAAGTAAGGGCTGTACTTTTCGCTTTAATGTCAATCAATAACTCGCTTGACGTTTTATTCATGAAACGTTATTCTGATGTATTCATGAGTTTAGAAAAGATCGAAGAGAAAACAAAAAATTTAAGATTTTTAAGAGGGATGATTCAAACAAAGATGAGTCTTATTTATAATGAATTAGATTGGAACCCTCGCCAACATTATACAAGAATTTTAACCCATTTGATAAGAAAATTCCGTTTAGAAATAATAATAGAGAGAACAAATCAAAAATTCCAAATGCTTTATGATTCAATGCAGGAATTATATCTTAAAAGAACTGAAGAATACCAAAAAGGAACCAAAAAAGCACTCTATTTCTTACAAATTATTTTAGGTGCCGGGTTCATAATAGAGTTTGCAAATGCGATTAGAATTTCATTTGGATTAGATGATATATCGGAACCTTCAAGATTATTACACAGTATTATATCATTAGTTTTAGGACTATTCTTGTTAATTACTCTGGCATATCTCCTTTATAGCAGAATAAAATCTAAGGCTTTAGAATATGGACACACTGTCGATGCGGTTATTCAAGACGATAATAAAAATGTTATATTAATTAAAAGAAAATATGCTCCATTTAAAGGAAAATATGCTCTTCCAGGGGGTTTTATAAAATACAATGAAGATCCTAAACAAGCTATACTTAGAGAAGTTAGAGAAGAAACTAACCTTGCGATTGAAATTATAAATAAAATTGGAGTATATGATCAAAAAGGTCGTGATCCCCGTGGTAAAATCGTATCTACGGCATTCAAATGTCGAATAGTGCGAGATTCTTCAAGAATACTAGGTGGAGATGATGCAACTGTTGCTGAAGCAATACCAATTGAAAAAATTAAAAGCATAGATTTAGCATTTGATCATAAGCAAATACTCAAGGATGCAGATGTTTTATAAAAAACTAAACCTACAATTAAGAACCAAAATTAAGGTAGTATCAATGATTTTTATTTACTTAATTTTTATTTAATTATTATTAGTTTCTGCTAACTTCTCAGGTCTTGCTATACAAGGCTCTTGTTTCTGTGATCTTCTTTTTGCAATTCTATTTTCTCTTCTTTTTTTTGCCTCCTCAAAGCGCCTTTTTTCATCTTCAGTTTCGGTTATAAGGCGTGGAATTGGAATTGGATTGTCATCTTCGTCTAAAGCCACAAAAGTTAAATATGCAGACGCAATATGCGTATGTCTCCCGGTTTTTAAACATTCCGCTTCAACTCTGACTCCCACTTCCATAGATGATCTCCCAACATAATTTAAAGATGCTTTTGCAAAAACTAAATTTCCTACATATGCTGGAGATATAAAAGACATTGAATCAACGCTTGCGGTTACGACATTTTTATGCGTATGTCGAGCAGCAACAATCGCTCCTGCTTGATCTATTAATTTAAGTATATGTCCCCCATGAACATTGCCTGCTGGATTTGCATGTTCAGGATACATTACTTGGGCAATCTCAACTCTAGATTCTAAAACTTTTTTATCTTCCATAATTCACACAAAATATGATTTAGGTTTATTATTTATTCTTTTAATTTATAAAAGATCAAAAATCTTGGAATTTAAAATAAAGTTATGAAAAAAAAACAACAATTTTAAATCAAATTTTTATTTATTCTAAATATTCAATTTTGAATAAATATTCT
>JAHWIT010000124.1 GCA_019322455.1 Candidatus Woesearchaeota archaeon | reverse complement strand
TAATCCATGCTCATAATTAGTAGTTAAAGAATTTAAATCGTTTTTACCTTTTAAAGTAGTGATTTTAGACTATTTTTCTCTTAGCAGCTCTTACATCTTTAACTATTACTGTTTTTCTGCCATTACTCTTAGCTATTGCAACTGCTTCTGCAGATATATCAGCTATTATCTCTTCTAATAATGTAGTAAATTCCTTAACAGCGTCATCACTAACTTTTAATCTAGTTCTCTTTAGAATTTTTTTGACAGGAGACAACGGTAAGTCCATGTTATTATTAATTTTATATAGTTTAAATATTTTATAAATCAGGCAAACAATTTATAAATATGCTACATATGTTTTTTACAGTATTGATAGCATTAGTAGGTTTAACAACTGCTATATATTCTTTATTTTATGAAAAAAAGAACCTTATTCTTATTGCAGTTTTAATATTATTTTCATTTTTAAGTCTTTATTATTGGTATATAGGAATTTTCATCTTAATTCCTATTATTTTTTATAAGAAGCTAAAATTAGGATCATTTATAACTGCTAACATGTTTAGTGCTGTTGTTCTTGCATGGTTCTTTTTACAAATGTTTTTAATTTTCGAAACACCCTTTTATTTTTACATAGCATTGATAACAGTAATAGTAATGTGTGGTTTGGCTATTCCTGGAATCTTTGAAAAAAGAATAAAAGAATTCTTATTGATATCAAGTGCAATTCAAATATTGTTTATAATTCTAGATCTGAGTGTTGCAAAGATGGCTGGCAAATTAGATGTTTTAGGCACAATTCAGATATTTAATTATACTTTTGCAGGTTTGACATTATTTTTAACAATTGGATTGTTTGCAAGAGGTAAAAAGTTAGTGTCTGATCTAGAAGGATCAGTTTTTAAAAACAAATGGAATGATGCATTTGCAACTATAGCATGTTTATCACTGGCAGGTTTACCAGCTTTTAATATGTTTGTTTCAGAATGGTTTTTACTCGTAGCTAGTTTTGCAATATCACCAATGATAACAACACTCTGTGTTTTCGTAGCATTGTTATTGTTTGTCATGTATTACAAGATAGTTTATGTTATGCTTGTTGGAGAAGGAAAACCAAGAATATTTCCAAAAATACTCACTATACAGAATGGCATATTAGCAATATCTTGTCTTGTCTTAGGTTTGTTGCCACAGATTCAATATGAAATCTTAACTAGGTTGTTAGCATGAAAAAAAGGAAAAGAAACATATTAGATTTGTATTTAGGTGGGGAGAGAGACCCAGAAAAATCTATAATCCCGAAAAGGTTTGGTAGTTTTTTTAATAAGAAATGGCTCTGGTTAACTCTGATAATTTTAGTAATAATGTTATTGATAGGTAGTTTGTAATGAATGGTATAAAAAAGTCCCCATGGCTTTGTAACTTTGATTGCGGTGGCTGTAATGGCTGCATATTAGAGATAGTTGCAGCGTTGACACCAAGATATGATATTGAAAGATTTGGCTGCTTATTAAAATCGAGTGCAAGACACGGAGACATTTTATTGGTAAGTGGTTTGGTTAATAATCAGAACAAAGAAAGATTAAGAACAATTTATAATCAAATGGCGAAAGACAAAGTTGTTGTGGCAATTGGTTCTTGTGCAATTACAGGAGGTCCATTCAAAGACTGTTATAATTTTGCAGGCCCGGTTGACAAATTAATTCCAGTGAGTATCTATGTTCCTGGCTGTCCACCAAGACCAGAAGCAATAATTGATGCGTTAATAAAATTGTTGAGGAGTTTAAATGAAAAGAATAAAACATCTGTTAAAAAATAAAGGAAGATTAATTTCAATTGTTTGCATACAAGAGAAAGGCTTTACTCTTAATTATTATTTTGATAAAAAAGGAAAGATTACAAAATTATCGTTTAAAATTCCTAAAAATAAACCGATTATAGAAAGCATAGTTGGCATTTATCCTAATGCTGATTATTATGAGAGAGAGGTTCACGATTTCTACGGAGTTGAATTTAAAGGAAATAAAAAATTGCATCTAAAATTATTTTTACCAGATGATTACAAAGGAAAACCGCCAATGGTGAAATAAAATGCATGACTATACTGTACCAATAGGTCCTCAACACCCAGCATTGAAAGAATCAATGTGTATAAGAGTTTCATTGGAAGGAAATTACATCCAAGATGTTAACATCAGAATGGGCTATATGCATAAAGGTGTAGAAAAAGTTTTAGAAGGTAAAAACCCTGACTCAGCTCTTTATGTTTCTCAAAGAATTTGTGGAATTTGTTCAGCAGCTCACGAAAATGCATATACAAGGACTGTTGAAGATATTTTAAAGTTTGAAGTTTCTGAAAAAGTTAAGTTGTTAAGAGCAATGATGATGGAGCTTGAAAGGATTCACAGTCATTTGCTTTGGACAGGATTTATGGCTCATGAAATAGGATATGAAACTCTGTTCATGTATTTCTGGAGAGAAAGGGAAAAAGTTATTGAAATCTTTGAGAAAATAAGTGGAGGAAGAGTTCATCATAATTATAATAAGATTAAAACAGTTAGATATGATTTAGAGAAAGGAGACAAAGAACTTATATTAAAAAACTTAGGAGAGG
>JAHWIT010000123.1 GCA_019322455.1 Candidatus Woesearchaeota archaeon | reverse complement strand
TGCAGCTGGTTCTTCAGTTTTTGGAGTTGACTGAGCTTCTCCAATAACTTCAGCAAAACCTACTTTATGTAGAACTTTTGTTACTCTTATCCTTACTTCATCGCCTTCCTTTACTCCAGGAATAAAAAGAACAAATCCTTCTTTCTTAGCTATTCCATCTCCCTTTGCTCCAACTGCTTCTATTTTTACATCTAACTCATCTCCAACTTTAACTGGAGAAAAACTTCTTGGTCTGTTTCCATACATATTTTATTTCACCTTTTAGACTATTTTGCACAATGTGCAATTATTAAATCAATGGAAGAAGTAATATATAAATTTATTTAAAATAAAAATAAAAAGGATTAAACATCCTTTAATCCGTTTGTCTCAACAAAGAAATTGCATTCGCCGTCAGCAAGATTTGGTGCATCAATTAATTTTGCAACCCTGCTTCCTTTCTTGCCTTTTCTTAAGTAAATTCTAAATGTTGATGCATGCGCTACTATATGCCCACCAATTGCCTGTGTTGGATCACCAAAAAATTGATCAGGCTTAGCCATAACTTGGTTTGTCACATAAACACATAAGTTATGAATTGAAGCAGTTTTTGCTAAATCTCTCATATGTCTGTTAAGTTTCTGCTGCCTTTCTGCTAATGTTCCCCTTCCAATAAATTCTGCTCTGAAATGTGCTGTCAATGAATCAATTATTACTAATTTCACATTTAAATTCTGTTTCTTAATCAAACCATCTATCTTTTCAGCCAATAACATCTGATGATCAGAATTAAAAGCCCTTGCAACCCTTATATTCTTAAGAACATTATTAGGATCTAATCCAGCTCCTTTTGCTAATTCTATTATTCTTTCAGGTCTAAAAGTGCTTTCTGTATCAATGTAAACAATCGCAGCATCAGGATATTGTTTTATAACATTAACAGCCAACAAATGTCCAATCTGTGTTTTTCCAGAACCAAATTCACCAAAACATTCAGTTATTGCTCCTGATTCAAATCCTCCTCCCATTAAAGTATCAAATGTTTTGCTTCCTGTTGTAATCTTCATTCCATTTTCTCTTTTTTTCAATAAATCTATTCCAGATTCAAAACCCATATCTAAAGAAGTTCTTGCTACTGCAATTAACTTCTTAGCAGCTGCTTCAGCCATTCCAGTAACTTCAATAATCTCTCCAGGTGTTGCAACAGCAACAGCCATTAAATCACTATAACCTACAGAAGCTAATTTATCAACTGTTGCAGGACCTACTCCTGGCAAATCTGATAAAGTAATTGCTTTTTCTTTGCATTCCTTTTTCTTTTCTTTTGATTCCTTTTTCTCAGAAGATTTTGTTTCTGGTGTTTCTTCTTTTTCTGATTCCACTTTCTTTTTGCCCCCTACTTTTGGAACTATTTCATCTGTTTTTTCTTTTGCTAACATAAATATCACCTTTTTTATAATTTTTTCGTTTAAAAAATAAAAAGAGCCTACATCACTGGCTCTTCTGTTACTGCTGTTGAATCTTGCTGCTTTGTAACTAAATATTCATATGCTTGTTTTAACACTACTGCTGCTCTTGGCAAATCATTAACCCTAAAAGAATTAGTATTCTGCCATTGGTCATTCTTGTCTTTATATCCTCTTTGTAAGGATATTGTCCTGTAGGAGACCTCTTCTCCTGTTTTTTTGCTTTGGCCTAAATTTTGCCAAACAGTTGCAGAAATAGCTCCTGCTCTAAATTTTTTTTCAGGCTGATTGCCTGTATTTTTATTTTCTTGTGTCATGTTAGACACCTCCTTTCCTTATCGGATTTTATTTCAAACTTCCCTTAATCATGTGCAATTAAAGCACCAGGAAGTGGAGTGTTGTTTTGCAACAACAAATACTTTAAAGGCAACCTCCTTTAAATACGCTACGCCCCAATGTCCAGTGGGTTGTGGTATGCTGATTTTGCCACTTCAGAGCCTGTACTGCTTAAATTCTAAAGAATTAGCCATGTCCAGTGGGTTGTAAACTGCTACTTGCACAAACTTTTTATATCTTTTTCATAATCATATTAGTATGAAAATCACTATTTGTTCAAGTTCAAGTTTTTTTCAAAGGATTAAAGATATAAAAGAAGGGTTGGAAAAAACTGGTCATGAAGTTCTTTTACCAAGTATGCAGGAATTTCCTAGGCAAGAAGACGTTTGGGCAAAAATACAATATGATTTAATAAAAGACCATTTCAGAAAAATAGACCAGTCCCATGCAATATACATAGCAAACTTTGATAAAAATGGCATTGAAGGATATATAGGAGGAAATTCTTTTTTAGAAATGGGGAAAGCTTTTGATAAAGGAATTCCGATATTTCTGCTTAATGACATCCCCCAACAAAATTATACTGATGAAATCATAGCAATGAAACCAGTTGTTGTAGGTTCTGACTGGGCAAAATTGAATAAATATCTAATAGAATTCTATAAATCTAATAATTGATTTCTATTTCATCAAACTCAAAACAATTCCAACAACAATCACAATTAAAAGAACTAATTCCCATATCTTTCCTGTTTCTATTGGTCCAGAAATTCTTAATTTAGATAAAGGATGTAATAAATTAACTCCCTTCTTTGTCAATCCATCTATTAATAAATGAGAGGTATAGCCTAAAAACAAAGCAATTCCATATGATTTGCTAAAATAACTTACAAACAATCCAAGCAAAATTGCAATAAACACAGAATGAAATATTCCTCTATGTTTTGAAAATACATTTAATACCTTAGGAATAACAGGAATCTTATGGCTTATTTTGCTGTTAGGAGTATCAATGTCAGGTAAAATGGCCCCAAATAAAACAAAAACAAAAAACAAATACTTGTTTCCAAAACTAACATAATCCATTAAAAACAATCCAGAAAAAAATCCAAATGCTAAATGTGTATATGCTTTCATAAAAAAAAGAAAAAACTTATTCTTTATAAACTTTTAGAATTAATTTATATTCTCAACTTTAGTCTTAACTTCTTCTGACTCTTTTTGCACAGGATCTTCAATCTCAGTTGATTTCTGCTCTTTCTCTAATCTTGAAATCTCCTCTTTTGGATTAGGATTCAAAAAAACTAGCTGTGTAATAAACTCCATCCTGTCAAACATCTCATTTTTATTAGCTCTTCCAACTAATTTAACCTGCTGCCCAAGTAAATCTGTTTTAATTGGCTCAAATTCAGTAATATTATCTTTATACTTCAACACCTCTTGTTGTGTCTTGCTTAACAACCTATCAACCTGATTTCTAAAAAAAGCACATCTTATTGTCTCAGTTCCATCATCTAAAACAACATTCATAACATAAGAATAATCTGGTTGAATCTCTTTTCCCGTGCCATCATAAAACTTGCCGTCTTCACTTGCTCTTGCTCTTTTTCCAGAATTAGGATCAACCTCAAAAAACTTTGGCTCAAATGCCTGAACAATTGTTCCTAATACTTCAACATTTTCATCTCCCTGCTGCAATTCAGATATCTTCTTCCTAACTGCTTGAGCTCTCTCACTTGCTTCTACAACATTATTTACCTCAACACCAGGAGGATTTATTGCAAGTGAAGCCCTGTCATTCATATGAACCTCTTTTCTGCCTTGATTCTCTCTTACATAACCATTGATAATCTTCAAAACATCTCCTTCTTTTATTTTAATAATCTTCTCTGCCTGGTCTCCCCATAAAACAATTCTTATACTTCCTGTTTCATCTGCTATCACTAAAGAAGCTACTTTGCCTGATCTTTGCTCTGTCTGAAATTCTCTTAACTCAAAAACTCTTTGCACCTTGCCTACTGTCTCTACACTTCTCATTCCTGCTAAAATATTCTTTATCTGTAATTTTCCCTGGGTTTGTTCAAATATCTTAACACCCAACTCATTTGCAATAATATGAGCAGCCCCTTCTTTACTTATTAATCCAGAAAGCTGATCTAATTTCTGATCAATCTTTGTATTAATCTCTTCTTCAGAAAGCTTTGTATTTTCTTTTATCTTATTTATTATATCTTGTAATGGTAATTTAAACATATAAACTCCCTCCAATTTCAAGATAAGATTCTTATTTAAAAATATTTATGTTATTAAAAATAATTATTAACCTTATTGGATAGGAAAATATAAAGCAAATCTATAAGCTATTGGTTCTAATCCAATGCTTCCTTTTTCTGAATTATAAACTAAAACCTTAGAATTGCTTTTTGCACAGAATCTAAAAAATCTTTGTTGTTCATTTCCCTTTATTATTCCATCACAAGAACCTAATGTCCATAAAAAAGGTAAACTTTGATTTATACATTTGATTAAATCTGCTTGTTGAGAACACCCTCTTATTAAATCTATTGCTTGATCTCTTATTATTTTATATTCATCTGTATTATAACCAAAATTGATATTAAAAGAAGGATTAATTATATATTTACCAACAATTGGTTTTGCTGAACCCCTTCCATAGTAAAAATTTGTTTGAGCATATCTGTCTGGAATTCCAACAATTGACTTATTCACAAAAACAATCTCATAATCAGCAGGAGTTAAATTATAAGGATATATTGAAAATTCTTTAGTAAACTCAATAAACTTATCTGAACGCAACAAAGAAAGATGTTTCTTTAAATTTTTATTTAAATCCTTTTTAAAAATTTCCTTATAGTTATCAGGATAACAATAAATTGATGGGTCTGTCGTCGACCATATATTATAATCTTCGCGTCTTCCACAAATAGAATCTAATTCAAAACCACCATTCAAAGCTAAATCATAAGCAGCTTGCTGCGCTGAAAGTTTTGCAGCTTGATCAATATAAAACAAAACATTCTCTGTTTCTTGATAAACCTTAATTAAATCAAAAGCCCTTGTACCTATTCCTTCTTTAAAAGGTTTTAATACAAACAAAGCCATAAATGCAGTAGTCAAAACTACTATTGCTATTAAAACTAAAGAAATATTAAACAATATTGATTTCTTGTTTAGTTTTTTCATTTTAGTGATGGATATTTTAAAGCTACAGTCGAAATACTTGTTTTATATGTCCTGCTTTCTGGTTCATTGAATGAAGGAATCTTAACATAAGCAAAATCATAATCTTCAATATATTTACAAGCAACAGGATCTGCTTCAGGATTTGAAATAACAAATGGCTCAATAGGAGAATAAGGATGCCTCTCAAAATAAGCAGGATGAATATAACTGCATTTATCAATATCAGAATCAAAAGCACTAGATAAAAATTTCCCTGTTTCATTCATAAGCTTTTCAGAATATGCATTTCTTTCAGTTCTATAATATATAATATTCTCACCAACTTGAGCCTTGGTAAACTCTGAATTCCATAAAACAATCAAATCAGCCATATCCATGTCTATACCATCCACATTAACAGGAGTTCTTAAATAATTTAATAAAACAAGATTTGCATCGATCTTCTCTGCTCTGCTTGTAATCTCTGCTTTTGCTCTATTTTTTGAACCACATCCTTGAATCTGAAATAAAAGAATAAACACAAGTAAAACCAAAACAAATCCAATTATTGCATAAATATCAACAATAGCTCCTGGAATTTGTAATTGTGCCTTTTTTCTAAGTTTCATTTTTGTATTAAAACATTTTCAAAATTTAATTTTCCTGGAATCTGCTTTGAATCCTTTTGTATTAAAACATACCTGCTGCCTCTAAAAACATCAACCCCCCCTTTTCTCTCTTGTGCAATCCTTCTATAAACTATATCATTGTATATCTTTTCAGCCAAATTATTTCCATTAATATCAGTAAATGTTAGTTTTGCTCCGATATGTTTATTCTCTCCATAAAATATTGATTTATTAATTAAGTCTAAATTATTCAAATCAACAATTCCAGGATACATTCTATTGCTTAAAGCATCATAAAAACAAATTCCATGAGGAGAATACAATAATCTTTGCACAAATAATTCAGATTCAGCCCCGCTCACATCTAATTCTATTCTGTAATGCACACTAATCAATATAATTATAGAAGTAACAACTATCACCATAAATATTATCCTAGGTATCCACATCATCATATTAAATGATATTAATCCTTTTTTCATTTTAACCATAATATTGTCTTAATGATTTTTTAATGACTTGACTAACATCTCCTATTGGAATATCCTCGCTTTTTACAATTAAAACACCAATATCTGATTCACCTAACCCAGAAATTTCCAAAGGAACAATCAAAGCTCTCTCTGTATTTCCTCTTTCCAAAACATTATTCATAATAATTGAAGCCAATTTTCTGTTTTGCTTGATAAACTTTGAATTTATTGGAATCTCAATCCTTAAAGTCTTGCTTGTTTTATTATCTATTTCCGCAATAATCAAAATATCTGCATTAGTTATTCTTGCAACCCCCTCTGGAACAACACCAAGCTCTCTGGCAATTGATTTTGCAAGATTATTTTCATTGTAAAATCCAACTGCAATCTTTTTATTTGCCCAATTTAAATCAAAAGTATCAATATAAGGATATTTAAACAAATTAGGCTTAGCTTCTGTCTGCTCTTCTGCTAAAAATTTATATCCAATATTCTGAAACTGAATTGTTTTTGGGTTCTTTATAGTCATAAATCTAGATTCCAAAAATAACCTATCTTCACCAAAAGGATACAAAGTTGGTAAATCCTTCTCTAAAACATTCACATTCTGCTTTTCAAACTTATAATCAAACTCAGAAAGATTTAACTCAGTTGCATAATAAGTATATTCTAAATTCCCAGGAGCAGCATAAACAGTATCCACAACAAAAGCCAAATCTCGAGATAAAGCTATCTTAGTAAATAATGTTTGTTCTCTTAAAGAATTAACATACAGCATCAAAAGAGCAAATATTGCTGCAATCATCAATAGCTGAAATACAATAAACATAAGTTCATGCTGGGATTTTTTTCCAATCATTGTAAATATTTTGGATCAAGACCTAGACAAATAGTTGGTTTTTGAATTGAGCATATTCCTTTGATATTTGTTTTAGCATTATCTTTATGTACAGCTTCTGCTTCAGGATCATCAATTACCTTTTTGAAATATTCAACTGCTTTGTTATAATCTTTATTTGTATAATCAGGAGTAGAATAAATCTCAGCAAGATTAAGCCAATACAAGCTAGAACTAATTGCAGTTAAATCATGAGCAAGAGTATATACCTTTACTGCTCTAGTAAAATTTCTTTCTACTTCATATTGATAAGCTATGCCAGCTATATTTCTT
>JAHWIT010000122.1 GCA_019322455.1 Candidatus Woesearchaeota archaeon | reverse complement strand
GGCTAATAGCGGAGATTTTAATGGAATGAATAACAGAGAGGCTATGGAAGATATTGCTGATTTAGCTGAAAAGAAGAAATGGGGAAAAAGAGCTGTTAATTATAAATTAAAGGATTGGTTAGTTTCTCGTCAAAGATATTGGGGAACACCAATTCCATTTGTACATTGTGAAAAATGCGGAGTTGTTCCTGTTTCTGAAAAGGATTTACCTATTTTACTGCCAGAAAAGGTAAAATTTGGAAAAGGAAATCCTCTTGAAACAAATAAAAAGTTTGTTGAAACAGAATGTCCTAAATGTAAAGGCAAAGCTAAAAGAGAAACTGATACAATGGATACTTTTTTTGATTCTTCATGGTATTTTTTAAGATATTGTGATAATAAAAATGATAAAGTGCCTTTTCTTAAGAATAAGGTTCAATATTGGATGCCTGTTGATCAGTATATTGGAGGAGCAGAGCATGCTTGCATGCATTTGATTTATGCAAGATTTTTTACAAAGGCTTTGAGGGATTTAGGATATTTGAAATTTGATGAACCTTTTACTAAATTGTTTAATCAAGGAATGTTGCATGGTAATGATGGTTTTGTGATGAGTAAATCAAGAGGGAATGTTGTTTTGCCTGAAACTATATCAAAAAAATATGGAATTGATACTGCAAGATTTTTTTTAGTTTCAATTGCTTCTCCTGACAAGGATTTGCAATGGAGTGATCAGGGAATTGAAGGAGGTTCAAGATTTATTAAAAAGGTGTTTAATTATTTTGATACTGTTAAGATTGGAAAATCTAGTAGTAAGGTTGAGAGTAAGTTAAATAAGGCAGTTAAAGGGATTACTGAAGATATTGAGAATTTTGCTTATAATATGGCTATAATTAAGCTTAGAGAATTATTTGATTCTTTAGAACCAGAAGTAAGTAAGTTTACTTTACAGAAGTTTTTGAAATTATTACATCCTTTTTGCCCTCATTTTACAGAGGAGTTATGGGAAAAGATAGGAGGAAAAGGATTTATTTCATTGGCTAAATGGCCTGAATATGATGAGAGCAAGATTGATTTAAAGGCAGAGGCAAATGAAGAGTTAGTTCATCAAACTTTGAGTGATATAAATTCTGTAATAGAGCTGACTGGAATAAAAGAACCTAAGGAAGTTACTTTATTTATTTCTGAAAAATGGAAATATAGTTTTTTTAATAAAATTAAGAAGGTTTTGGCAGAAACTCATGATATGAAATCAATAATGGGACAAGTTGTTGAGAAGGAGCATGCCAAGGATATAGCAAAAATAGTTCCTAAATTGATTAAGGATCCTTCTAAGATTCCTTCTGTTATTACAAGCCAGGATAATGAGTATAAGGTTTTAATGGATGCAAGAGAAATGTTAAGAAAAGAGTTAAAAATCGATAAAGTTGATGTTGTTAAAGCTGAAGACAGTGAAGAAAATAAAGCAAAGCAGGCAAGTCCTGGAAAGCCTGCTATATTGATTAAATAGAATTAATGATTGTTTCCGTTTCTTAAAATTAGATTTAATATTTTTTCTGTTGATTTAAGAGCTGCAAAGGTCTGATCTGTTTCAACTCCTTTTGACTGCAATTTTTTATTGCTATGCAGCCATCCAATTGAGGCCATTGTTAATGCAGAGGTTTTTCCTCCAGGAGGAATGGTTATACTATATTCTTTTAATTTTGGAAGTTCTATTCCTTTAGGTTCTAACATTTCTTTGATAGCATTCATGGCTGCGTCGTAGCCCCCATCTCCTTTTGATTTTGCTTCTAAAACTTCTCCTTTATAATCTATTTTTACATAAGCTGATCTTTCTCCATTTAAACTTGTTTGTATTTCACAATTTAAGATTTTAAATGGAACCATTTCTGGCTGTTCAAATAAATCTGCTATTAAAAATAATAAATCTGCTTGTGTTATTTGTTCTTTTCTTTGACCTATTGTTGCAACTTCGTCTCTTAAGATTTTTACTTGTTCTGGATTAAGGTCTATTCCTAGTTCCTTAAGATTCATTTCTATACTTGCTTTGCCTACATTTTTACCTAATGCATATCTTGTTTCTTCTTTTCCAAATCTGCCTGGTTTTGTTAATTTTGTAACATATAATCCTGCTTTTTTATCACCATCTGCATGAATTCCAGCTGTTTGAGTTCTTACTTTTTCTCCAACGATTGGTTCATTATGCGAAACCTTTTTACCTGCTAGCTGAGCTACTAAATCACTAGTTTCTTGAAACATTGGTTCTTTTAATCCTAAATCAATATTATAATGATCTTTTAGACTGACTGCTACTTCGAATAAAGAGGCATTTCCAGTACGCTCTCCTAATTTATTGACTGTTACGTGAATTCCATCTATTCCTGCTTGAATTGCTTTAATTGTATTTATTGTTGCTAGACCATAATCATTATGTGCATGGAAATCATATCTTCCTGGAAATTTTTCTTTTATCTCTTTTACAAATTCATATACTTGTTCTGGTGAAAGAACTCCTAAGGTATCTGGAATCATTATTCTTTTGATATTAAGTTCTTTTAAGCCATTAATTATAAAGTAAACATAATCTCTTGAATTCAACATTCCATTTGACCAGTCTTCTAAATAAACATTAATATCCATTCCTTTTGATTGAGTATATTTAACTATTTCTTTTGTATCCTCAAGATGTTGTTCTTTTGTTTTTCTTAATTGTCCTTCTACATGATTTAAAGATCCTTTACATAATAAGTTAATAGTTCTACATCCTGTTTCATAAACCCAATCAATGCTTTTTTTATCAACAAAAGCCAAAACTTCTATATTTTCTAAATATCCGTTTGTTTTTGCCCAATCACAGATTGATTTAACTGTTTCAAATTCTTGTTTTGTTGTGCCTGCTGATGCAACTTCTACTCTATGAATTCTTAGTTGTAATAATTTCTTAGCAAGTGTTAATTTTTCTTGTTTTGTAAAAGCTACTTCTTCTGTTTGTTCTCCATCTCTTAGAGTTGTGTCCATTATTTCAATGTTCATATAGTCTCCCCTAGTATTGGGAATTTCTTTTCCTTGATAAAGGTTTTCATTGACCTTCTTTGTTAATCCATCTGACATTTTATTATCCTCTCTACTAACTCTTTTATTTTCAAGGCCCAGAAGTTAGTAAATTATTGATGGGCCTTATGCTATAATAATTATAATGATAGCAATAACACTAGCAGAAATTATGTTTCTAATTTTATTTGCTAGTTTTGCTAACATTTTATTTTCAACTTTTTATTTATATTTGGTTATTATATTGTCTTTTAAATTCTGCTAAGATCATATCCATTTTTTGAGTTCTGTCTCCTACATTGCTTGTGATGCTGAAAGTTTCTTCTTTAATTGGATAACCTGGACTTAAACAATAATCAGGACAAAGGCATAAATATTCTATAGACCCTTTGTTAGCATATACTTGAGAAGCTGAGTTAACCTCAAATTCAACAGCAATATTACCTATATTTGCTTCTCCCTT
>JAHWIT010000121.1 GCA_019322455.1 Candidatus Woesearchaeota archaeon | reverse complement strand
TTCTATGGTATTCCAGAATTATCATCTGCTTTCAAAATTGTCTCACCATTAATTGTTTTTTATGCATTTTTCACATTCATGTCTCATGTTTATATTGGTCTTCATAAAAATCAATATTCTTTAATAGGAAATCTAACAAATGGAATTGCTTTAATTGTTTTTCCATTAGTATTTTTCTTAACAGGTATGGGATTAAACGGAGTTGTATCTGCTGTTGTTATTTCATTTATAGTAGCAGCTATTGTTATTTCTCTTCCTCTTTTAATAAAACTAAATCATATACTGTCAAATCCCACTACTAAAATTAAGAGAAATAAAGTGAATACAGATGTTTTTTACTTTACTATTTTATCCCTTCTTACTCTATTCCTTTATTGGGGCATATTAGTATTACTTGGATTTTTTGTTATACCAGAAGATGTTGCTTTCTTTAAAGTTTCATTAAGCTTGTTTATGGCTGTTGGTATTTTGGTTCCAATATCTAATCTTGTTGTTTTTTCATCTATTGTGGGATTAAAGATTACAAAGAAAACAAAGAAGCTTAGGAATTACATGTCAAGAGTAATGAAATATGGGTTTATTATAACATTTCCATCAATGCTTGGCTTATTTGTGCTTGGAGACAGTTTAGTTAGAGTGATATATGGAACTGAATTTTTGCGAGCTGGTCTTTCTTTAGGAATATTATGCTGGGCATTAGTAGCTCAGTTTGTTACAAATATTTTTTATGGATATCTTGCAGAGAGTAGATTAAAACAAGTTTCAAAGATATACATTTTTAGTACCATAGTTGGGGTTATTTTTTCAATCCCAGCAATACATTATTTTGGTTTATTTGGTGCTTCACTTTCTTTTGTATTCATATACTTCATTATTGCTTTTCTACTCTATATTCCGGTTTATCAAGACTTAAGAATAAACTTTGTTAAATATACATATAGGCCTCTTGTTGCTTCACTTGTAATGGCAGGAATAGTTTATTATCTTGAGCCATTTATTCATTCTATAATAGAAGCTTTCTTATTAATTCTATTAGGAATTGTTTCTTACTTTGCAGTGTTATATTTAATAAGAGGAATAACAAAAGAAGATATAAAGATTTTGAAATATTTGAGATGATTTATATGAAAAAATATTATGAAAGATACTGGGAAAAACCAGACAAAGCTGCACCAGTAACAGATGTTACAACTCCAAAACGTCTTAAACTTTTATTTGAAACAATTGGAGAAGGCAAGAAAGTTTTAGATGTTGGTTGTGGTAATGGGTATATAACTAAGAAAATGGTAGATCAAGGCAATGAAGTTATAGGCATGGATATATCAGCTAATGCTATTAAAGAAGCAAGAAGAATAAATCCAGATATAAAGTTTATTTGTTGTAGTGCAGAACAAAG
Source organism: Candidatus Woesearchaeota archaeon (assembly GCA_019322455.1). Taxonomy (GTDB): domain Archaea; phylum Nanobdellota; class Nanobdellia; order Woesearchaeales; family WJKL01; genus JAHWIB01. Next base: position 1,133 of record JAHWIT010000121.1, on the reverse strand, counting down.
ATATCCTTTTAAAAATGAAAAATTTGATATAGTATTTGCTGGTGAAGTAATTGAGCATATTTATGATACTTCTTTCATGTTTTCAGAGATAAATAGAGTTTTAAAAAATAAAGGTCTGCTTATACTTACTGTTCCTTATCATGGTATTTTAAAGAATTTATACATAGCTTTGCTTAATTTTGAGAATCATTACGATCCAGAAGGAGCACATATTAGATTTTATACTGTTAAATCTTTGAAGAAAACATTATCAAAATATGGTTTTTGTATAGTAACTGCTAAAGGAATCTTACGAGTATATCCTCTCTATGCAAATATGTTTGTTGTAGCTAAGAAAAGAAGGAATGTCAAATGAAGCTTAAAATGAGTGTAGTAACTCCATGTTATAATGAAATAGAAAGAATTGAAAAGTATTTGGAAGTTTTAGAAAACCAGACTGTTAAGCCTGAAGTTATTATTGTTGATGGAGGATCAACAGATGGAACACTTCCAATACTAAGAAAATTTGTTAAGAGATATAAGAATGCTAAATTATTTGTAGAAAAAAAAGAAAGATCACCAGCAAAAGCAAGAAATATGGGTTGGAAAGCAGCAAAGGGAGACATAGTTTACTTAATGGATGTTGATAGTCAGATAGAAAAAAACTTTACTAAAAAAATAATTAAGGAATTTGAAAAAAATCCGGGTGTTGATGCTATTAGATTTGTTTGTAAGCCTAAATTTCCAAAGAAATTCTCAAATGTTTTTGAAAAAGCATTATTTTACAAGGATGAGAGAGGAGATGGAAGATTAATTATATTTGCTAGAAAAGCAATTAAGAAATTAGGTTATTCTGATCCAAGTTTGGGATTTGGAGAAGACAGAGCATGGGGAAAGAAATGGTCAAAACTAAAAATAGTTGAAACTTCCACAGCTTTGGTTCAGTCAAAATCAGGTTATTTAAATGCTAGAAAATTCTTTCAAAGATATTCATGGTATGGAAGAACACTGCCTAGATTCTTAAAAAAGCATTTTGAATTTAAGATCTTCCTTGGACTTTGTATATCCATAGCAATCCTATTACTGACTTTCACTTTTTGGGTACATTTATATCTAACTTACTTATTTGGAATATTACTTTTACTTATTTTCCT
>JAHWIT010000120.1 GCA_019322455.1 Candidatus Woesearchaeota archaeon | reverse complement strand
CTCTAATCAAACAAGATTAACATTTAATCCTAATGATGATGATAATCCTCGCTGGTCACCTGATGGAACAATAATTGCATTTAGATCAGTTAGAAATCTAGAATATGATATATATTCAATTAATGCAGATGGTTCTAATGAACAAAATTTATCAAATACTAACCTTAATACATTTTATGCTCCTTCCTGGTGTCCAGATGGAATCAGACTTGCTGGTTCATTTGACTGGAATGATATCTATATACTTGACATAAATAAAACAGAATTTAGAAGAGTATCAGATAGTCCAGGAAGAGATCAAAATCCAGAATGGTCTCCTAATAAACAATAAAATGAGTCTTGAAAATATAATAAATAAAATCAAAAATAAAATTGCTCCTTATTTATTTGGTGCAGCAATTGGAATAAGCTCTTTAGTAGGATGTGATTCAGATAGTTATATATATCCAGATATCCAGCCAATAGAAGATCAGACAGTTACTGAAGAAGAAGAGCTTTCAGTTCAAATTAGAGGTTCAGGAATCAATCTAGAATATAGATTGGAAAATGCTCCTGTTGGAATGTATATCTATATTTGGGAATTAACATCATATGATCCACCAATTGTTCTTGGCCGTTATATTAAATGGACTCCAGAGAAGGGTGATGCTGGAAGTTATGATGTTACATTAACAGCAGATGATGGCTATTATTCTGATTCTGAAGATTTTAATGTTACTGTAAACAAAGCTCCTTGTTATAAGATTGCCTTCACAAAAATTATAGATGGTCAAGGTGATATTTTTGTAATAGATGAAGATGGAACAGATGAAATAAGATTAACAAATAATACATCTGAGGATTTGATTTCTACATGGAGTCCTGATGGAACAAAGATTTCCTTTGCGACAGAGAGAGATGGAAACTGGGAAATATATTTAATGAATAATGATGGGGGAGGAAAAATTAATCTTACAAATAATCCAGAATTTGATGATTATCCAGAATGGAGTCCTGATGGAAGCAAGATAGCATTTACATCTCAAAGAAGTGGAGTTTATGATATTTATACAATGAATCCTGATGGAACAGGACTAACAAAAATAACTAATCTAATAAATCCAGAGAATCGTCCAAAATGGAGTCCTGATGGAACAAAGTTTGTTTTTTTCTCTTATGTTAATAGTGAGAGTGAAGAAATATTTACTATCAACTCAGATGGAACAGGATTGACAAGGCTAACAAACAATTTGGATGATGATAGGCGTCCAGACTGGTCACCTGATGGAACAAAAATTAAATTTGACACAGATAGAGATGGAAATTATGAACTCTATATAATGAATTCTGATGGAACAGGAAAGACAAATATAACAAATAATCCAGGTAGAGAATATGATTCAGCATGGTCTCCTGACGGAAGTAAAATAGCTTTTGTATCTGATAGAGATGGAATTCCTGGAATCTTCTTAATGAATCCAGATGGAACAGGTTTAGAAAAAATAGTAGACAATGTTTCTGCATTTGGTATGATAGCTTGGTCTCCTGATGGAACAAAACTAGTTTATGAATCAGCTAGAGATGGACCTTTTGCATTATATATAGTTAATGTAGATGGAACAGGAGACAGAAGACTAACATTTGGTTCTGATGATTGTAGTTATCCATTTTGGTCTCCTAATAAACAATAATCTATTTTAATAAACTTTAAAAACTCATTCTTTATAGTGTTTTATTCATAAAATAATAGATTTTTAAAAAATGCCAATAAGAGTGCCTACAGAAGCCTTCCTTACAAAAGGGGTTGGAGTGCATGAAGAGAAGCTTACTTCTTTTGAGTATGCATTAAGAGATGCTGGAATTGCTGCTTATAATCTAGTAAAGGTATCAAGTATATTTCCACCAAATGCTAAATTAGTTGCAAGAGAAAAGGGTGTTGAAAAATTAAGGAAATATGTTGGAGGGATAGTTCATTGTGTGTTGAGTGAAAGTGCAACTGAGGAGCCTCATAGATTAATAGCAGCTGCAAATGGAATAGCAATCCCAAAACATAGAGACAGGCATGGTTATATAAGCGAGCATCATTCTTATGGCCAGACTGCAAAAGAAGCAGGAGATTATGCAGAGGACGTTGCTGTTGAGATGCTGGGAAGCACTCTTGGATTAGAGGTTGATGTTAATAAAGCTTATAATGAGCTTAGAGATTTCTATAGGTTAAGCGGAGAGATAATTAAAACAAGTTCAGTTGTTCAGTCTGCAACAGGCAAAAAGACTAAATGGACAACTGTTGTTAGTGCTGTTGTTTTTTGTGATTATAAATAAATCAAAAAAGTTTTTAAATAAAATATGAATTTCTGTTAGTATGGGCTCATGGCTCAGCCTGGTAGAGCAATCGGCTCTTAGCTTTTAGAAAGAAACCGATAGGTCGGGGGAAGATTTATAGTGAAGAACTAAAATCTCCTGAATCCGAATCCCCCTGAGCCCATTTATACTTTCATAATTGCTTTCATGAATTTACCAGGATCTTCTATGTATAGATCAAGTGCAGCTTGCATGCTATGTCTTCTTATCCATCTTATAGCATTAGGTACATATTTGTATTTTTCATAATTTTTTATTTTATTAATAGATTCTCTAGCAATTTTTTTTCCATTGGGTATTCCTAATATATCTGATAATTCTAATGCTAATACATGGCTTAATGATTCTGAAATGGTTTCTCCTGCTTGGAGTGCTTTTTTTGTTCCTGCTTGTTTTTCATATCTAACAGTTGCTTGGTCTATTGTCAATGGTATAACCTCAGAAAACGGAGAAAAAAGCAATACATGCGGCTTAACTGCTGAAACATAGATAAACCATGATTTTAAGGATCCATTTTCATCTCTTTCTACAACTACAAAACGAGAACCGCAGGAATGTTCTGGTATTGGTTTTTCATATTCAAAAGCTTGTTCAGGATTAAATTTATTTACAACTTTCAACTTTTGCATATCATAATAACTGTTTCCTATAAAGAATCTTCCTTGAAAATGTTTTTCATAATTAGTTCCTTGATTTATTACTAAGCTGTCTAATGAAGGTTTTTTTAATCCAGAAAGTTTAGGATGATTGTATAGATATTCAATAGCTGTTTTGCAGTAATTCATAACAGGCTCTCTAAATTCATGTTTATCAGGCACACTAAATATTTGGCTATAGACTTTTACATCATAGCCTGCTGACTGATCAAATCCTCTTATTTTAATTTCCTGATTAAGAATAGGAGTAACTTCTTTTTTTATTTTTTCTATTGTTGATTTATTTTCTATTTCTATTTCAGGACCTACTGGAATGTATCTTTCTTTGACTATCTCCAAATCTAAAGTTATTGGATGCCAGTCATTTCTAGCTAAGAAGTCCCATCTATCATCACGAAGCAAGCGGCTTCCAACATAAATAGATGTAGGTATTGCTGCTGCTAAAGTTGTTAATCCAGCTATTTTTATAAAATTTCGCTTAGAAAGATCTCTGGGTTTTTCCCATGCTTGATTTCTGTTTCTTCTATTTCTTCTTCTACTCATACATCAAATTACTGGTGAAAGTATTTAAAACTTCGTGATTTACGAAGTAAATTTGAAAAATTTATTTTTTTTGTTAAACTTCTGTATATCAGACAAACATTTATAAAATAATTAACAGTAATTAAGATAAAATGATAGGCTGGGAAGATTTTGAAAAGGTAGATATTAGAGTTGGAAAGATTATTGAAGCAGAGGATT
>JAHWIT010000015.1 GCA_019322455.1 Candidatus Woesearchaeota archaeon | reverse complement strand
CATTAATTGCCATAAGAATAATAATGAAATTATAGTATATAAACGTTTCGATACACGATAGATTTATAAAATATGAAATTATTAAAAAATAAAAAAAGGTGATAATTTGGGATTTTTACATAAAAACAACAAGCATCCTGTATTAAAACAAAAATTAAGTTTAGGGCAAAGAGCGTCTGATCTAGTTACATTGTTTGTTGGAAGCTGGACATTTATTATTCTAGTGTTTATTGTTTTGGCTATTTGGATGTTTTTGAATTCATTGATGCTGATATATCAATGGGATCCTTATCCATTTATTTTGCTAAATTTTGTATTGTCATGCTTAGCTGCTGTACAGGCTCCTATAATTCTGATGAGCCAGAATAGACAGGCAGATAGAGACAGAATTGCTGCAAAATATGACTATCAAGTTAATAGAAAAGCAGAAAGAGAAATAAGCAAAATGCAAAAGGATTTAGATTCTATAAAGGTATTGGTAAAAAAAGCTATGAAAAAAAAGTAGTTTTATATAAAACCTGATTTTCTCGAATTATAAAATGCTAAATAAGGAATCAATTGAGTGGCTGGAAAAGAATAATCTTCTTGAATTAGCAAAAACCAGTTCTGTATGCCTGGAAGATATTTTCAAGAAATGTCTGAATGCCGGGAAAGAAGATATTCTAATAATAGGAGACGTTGGAATAGATGATAATAAGATAGCTTCTGTATTAGCTGGAGCTTATTATCTTGCTGCAAGAAATCTTAATCTAAATGCTCATTTAATTCTGCAAGAGGCAAAGTTTAAAGGAGACAAGGCAGATGATGAAACAATTGATGCTTTGTATGATTTAAGACGCAATAATATACTAATATTATGCTTAAGCAAGAAATTAGGAAGCATAAAAGAGCTTGGAAAAAGCTTTAGAGTTTATGCAAAAGAGAATTTGCATAGATTTCTTTCTGCAACAAATTTAGGAACAATAAGCATGGATAAATTTCCTATTGTAATGGGTGCAATTAATGTTGATTATAATGAGATGCAGAAAAGAGCAAAAATAATAAAAGAAAAATTAGATAATGCTGAAGAAGTGAGAATTACAACAGAAGCAGGAACTGACTTGACAATTGGAATTAAAGGAATGAAAGCAGTCTGCAATGCAGGAAACTATAAAACAGCAAGAACAGGCGGGAATCTTCCTGCAGGAGAGGTTTATATTCCGCCAAAATGGAAAAAGGTTGAGGGATGGGTTGTTATTGATGGAAGCAGTGCTAATAGAAAAGGAACTGTAATGATAAAAGAGCCTATTAAATTAATAATAAGAAAAGGTGAAGTAGCAGAAATTGAAGGAGGAGAAGAGGCTAAGCAGTTAAAAGAAACATTGGATTGGGCATGGAAAAAGGCAAAGCATCCCTGGGGAGTCAAAAGAATAGGAGAGTTAGGCATTGGAATAAATCCAAAAACAAGAATTATTGGAAGCACGATGATTGATGAAAAAACATTAGGAACTGCGCATGTTGCTATTGGAAGCAACTACTGGTTTGGCGGAACTATATATGCTATTATTCATTTAGACCAAGTTTTTAAGAATCCAAAAATTTATATAGATGGCAAGCTGTTAAATATTTGATGCTAGAAAAAAAAGAGTATGATAGATTAAGCGAGAGAATTCTCAAATGGGTTCCTGACAAAATAATAGATGCTCATGTTCATACTGGTTCAAGAGCAGGAAATGTACCTCCTGAAAAATCAAAGCCTCATCCTATTTCTTACAGATTATTCAGAAACAAAACATTAACTGTTTTTCCTGATATTTTTGATCCTGTTTTTCCTGATTCTAAGATTAAGATGATTGGATTTCCATTGCCTCTGCCATTTAAAGAAATAAATCCATTGATATGGAACAAGAGATTGATGATAAAAGAGATGAAAAAAGGAATTTATGGGGTTATGTATGGATTGAATAATATAACTGAGCTGAATAAAACAATTAAAGTTGCTAAGAAAAATGGATTAAAATTTTATGGAATAAAATTTCACCCAAGAATGGTTTCTGAGAAGATAAGATCAGAGGTTTTACTGAAAGAGGTTGTCCAGGAAAAAACTTTAGAGTTTATTGAGAATAATGATCTGACAATGATTCTGGAATTAAGTCATGGATATAATGAAGAAGATATAAAGTTTGTAAATATGATTGGAGAAAACTATAATATCAGGACAGTAATACCTCATCTTGGATTTAATTACAGAGGATTTGTGATGAGATCTGATGATTACAAAAAATCTTTGGAAGGAAGCCCTGAATGGTTTGACAAGGAATTAAAAAAGATAAAAGAATGCAAGAATGTTTATTTTGATGCTTCAATGGTTATTGATAAAAGAGCTGTTGAAGCTGCAATGGATTTGTTTGGAGAAACTAAGATAATGTATGGAACTGATTATCCATTTGGCTTTAGCTCTAAAATAATTGAGAACAGGCCTGATGATGATGCTTTGGCTAAAGACTTAAGGGCATTAATGAATAAAAGATTAAAGAATCCATGGAGATATTATTATAATGTTTATTTGCAGGTGTTAGCTTTTATTAATGCAGAGAAGAGCTTGAATTTAGATTTAAAAGAAAAAGTAATGTGGAAGAATTCTAAGAGGATTTATAAATTATCTTAAATTAAATTTTTCATTTAATAATAAAATTTCTTCATTTCCTAAATCCATTAATGTTGCTCCTTTTACTAAAGCATCTGCATGAATATTAGACTTATAATAATTACCGCCTGTTGCTGAATAACCAGAACCATGACCAATTCTTGCAATTCCACCAACGCATTCGTCTAAGATATTTACTCCACTTAATCCTTCAATCTCTGTGTTAGTACCAACTGCAAATTCTCCTATTCTATTTGAGTTCTCATCTGTTTCAAAAATCTTTTTTCTTGCAAATGCCAGTATTTCTGGATTAGCACATTGTACATCTGTAATTCTGCTGATTCCATTAACATCTTCTATTCGTAAAGTAACAGGATGTTTTTCTAATTCAGCTAAAAGCGCTTTTGGATCAGTTTTGTATTTATGTTGTGTCGTTAACGGCTGATAAATAGCATCAACAATCCATGTTCCTGATATGCCTGCTGGATGAGTTGTCAGATAAGCAGGAATTGTATTTGCATAATCTCCTGGCTCTTTAATTTCACCTGTAGAAACCATCCAATGAAATCTTTCATCAGTATTATCAAATTCAATTTCAGCATATGTTCCTTTTTCAGTTGAAACTACTGCTGATTTTAGTTTTTTAAATCTTTCACCTGCTCTTTTTGTAAAATCTCTAACATTATCATAATCAACACTAAAAGCTGTTCTTAAAACTTTTTCATTTAATCCAGGCAAGAATCCATATCTTCCATTCTTTTTTGCCAGTGGACTTACTTTCTTTCTGAATGTAGGCAGTTCGTCTACTTCATCAGTAGCTATTTTTTCAACTGCAAAAAATGTAACAGCAGCTGCTTCTATAACATCTGCTATTTCCCTAGGAATATCTGTGAATGGTCTTGGACCATATCTTGATTCATCAGAAACGTTATAGAATTGAGTATTTGCTCCTAATGCTTTAGCACTTGCTTCTAAAGCTGTCATTATAGATGCTGTGGAGTTATCTCCAACAATAGCAAAGTTTTCATCTTCTCTGATATTCATACATTTTACTAGTTGATTAGTACAATTTTCTAAAGATAATAGTTTTTTTGCCATTTTAGAGTTTGTTACTACTTTATAGTTTATAAAGCTTTCGGTTTTTGCTTATAAATATTTGGGCTTTTACCGACTGAATTCAAGCATTACAGCGTTTCTTTGATAATTATTTTCAATATTGAAAATAATATTATTGCGATTGATTTTTTAAATATATACTAGAAAACAGTAATATTTATATAACAGTTGTTATATTATTATTACATATGTTAAAAAAAGATAACAGAACTAAGCTTTTAAGGGTATTTTTTGAAGATCCTTTGCCAAAGGGAATAGGTTTTCAACTGAGAGAACTTAGCAGAAGGATTAATCTAGCTCCAAAATCTGTTAAAAAGTATTTAGATGAATTTGAAAGAGAGGGGCTGATTATTAAAGAAAAACATAGAATACATAACTATCCAGTATATTATGCTAACAGGGATAACGAATATTTTAAATTTCTTAAAAAAATAGATACAATAAAAATCATTAAAGAATCTAGTTTGCTTGAATATCTTAATGATAATTGTATGCCTAATATAATAATCTTATTTGGTTCAGCATCAAGAGGTGAAGATTTAATTGACAGTGATATTGATTTATTTTTAGAATGTAAAGAAAGAGAATTAGATCTTAAGAAATATGAAAAAGAATTTAAAAGAAAAATAAATATATTTTTTAAAGAGGATTTTAATAAATTAAGCAAAGAATTAAAAAATAATATAATAAATGGAGTTATATTAAAAGGCTATATTAAGATATTCTAAAAATGGAAGAAGGATTAATAAAAATAACACCTAATAAAGAAAAAGCAAAATCAATTCTAAAAATGGTAGAGAATACTTTAGACATGATTAGAATTATTGATGTTTCTAAATTCTCATCAAATATAACTAAAGAATATTATGAGATAATTAGAGAATTAATAAGTATAGTTTTATTATTGGACGGCTATAAAACAATAGGGGAAGGAGCGCATAAAAAATTAATAGAATATTTAGAATCAAATTATAATCAGTTTGGCAATTATGAGATATTATTGATTGATGATTTAAGAAAAATAAGAAATAAGATTGCTTATGACGGCTTCTTTGTAAAAGAAGAATATATTCAACGGAATTTAGAAGATATTCAAAAGATAATAAGTAAATTAAAAGAAATAATTTCTAAAAGGATTTATAAGCTGGATTAGAATGGCAAGATTAACAAAGGCAATTAAAACAATATTGAATAACTGCATGCAGATTAAAAAAGGGGAGTCTGTTTTAATTATTACAGATAATAATAAGATTGATCTTGCTGAATCTCTGTTAAAAGAAGCTCATAAGATAACTAAAGCAAATTTAATCAATATTCCTATTGGAGAAAGGCATGGAGAAGAGCCTTCTAAGAATATTGCAGAAGAGATGAAGAGATATGATGCTATTTTGATATTAACAACTTATTCTTTAACTCATACAAAGGCAAGCAGAGATGCTGCAAAGAAAGGAGCACGGATTGCATCAATGCCTGGAGTGACAGAAGAGATGATGAAAAGAGCAATTGATGTTGATTACAAAGAGATTGAAAGGCAAACAAAGAGATTAAAAGAGATATTAGATAAAGGAAATGATGTAAGAGTAACAACAAAGAAGGGAACTGATTTAAGTTTTTCAATAAAGGGAAGAAAAGCAGAATATTGGGAAGGAATAAAAAAGGGAATGATAAAGAATCTGCCAACAGGAGAATCTTTTTTAGCGCCTGTTGAAGGAACTGCAAATGGAAGATTTGTTATTGATGGTTCTGTTTTGAGTTTTAAAATAGAAAATCCAATAACAGTTGAAGTAAAAAATGGATTTGCAACAAATATTAAAGGAGGGAATGAAGCAGATCTGTTAAGAAAGGTTTTAGAGAATGTTAAGGATAAGAATGCTTTTAATATTGCTGAGTTTGGAATTGGAACTAATCCAAAAGCAAAGATAACTGGAAATGTTTTGGAAGATGAAAAGGTTAAAGGAACATGCCATCTTGCTTTTGGAAATAATGTTGGATTTGGAGGAAAAACAGATGTTCCAATCCATATTGATGGGATTATTCTTAAACCAACAATTTTTGTTGACGGCAAAATAATTATTAAAGACGGAAAATTAATTGTGTAAAAATTCGTAAGATTTAAAAAGGATTTTGTTATCCGCTTTTATATTATGAAGAGAGTGAGAAGACATTATGCAATAGCTGGACTGGATTTCATCTTTGACAAAGATGGAAGGCCTTGGTTTTTAGAGGCAAACTCAGCTTCAACTGTGCATAAGGAATTTGAGGAATTGAATGGAGACTGCACTACTGTGAAGGCTCTTGCAAAATACATAAATAAATTACCTGGAGATAATCTCTGCATTTTTGTAAAAAAAGGGCATCAATTTACTGATAAAAAAGAAAACAGTGTATGGCTGCCTGAAAAACTTTCACGATTCATAAAAAAAGATATTCATTTTTGCTATATGCAAAGCAATTTAAGGGTTTCAAGGAATTATTTTCTTGATCATAACTTTATCAAATTAACATTAACAAATTTCAACAAAGGAGGGGGAAACAGTCATGTTCTTAATTCTCACAGAAGAAAGGTAAAGCCTGATGTAATATTAAGAAATTATTTTCAGTTAAATCCAGAGTTTGAACAGGAAGGAATCAATGTAATAAACACAATGGCTGCTAGAGACTTAGTCTGGATGAAAAATAAAACATATGATGTTGTTAAAGATATTAAAGGAATAAACATTCCTAAATATTTTTTAATTGACAGTAATAAGGAATTAAAGCAGATTCTTAAAGAAAACAAAAAGTTGTTTGAGAAGGGATATGTTATTAAGCCTGCAAATGACAGCTTAGGCAGAGGAATAAAGGTTACTAATTCTGCGAGAATGCCTTATAATTTTACTGTTAAGCCTGGTTATATGGTTCAGCAGAAGATTGAGCCAATGTTAATTGAAGGAAGGTATTACTGGGATTCAAGAAGCTTTGTTGTTGACGGCAAGTTTATTGGAGGCGTTAAAAGAGTAAATAGAAATAAAGTAACTAATATTGCACAAGGAGGACATGGAAGGGTTTTAGAGAAAAGATATCAGATAAAGATAAGAAGAATAGCTGAAAAGATTGTTGAAGCAATAGACAAAGAAGCAAGAAGGCTTGCAGATGAAGGTTATAAATATATTCTTAGTCCTGAAAAACCAACTCTAAGAGAGGTTAGGTGGCACCCTGTTGGGGAAGAATAAATGAAAACTATTGGAATTCTCTTTGGAGAATACCTTCAGTGGGATGATTATCCTTTTTCTAAAAAACGAACAAACAAGGCTTATTCACTTTTTTCTTCAATTGGCATTAAGAAGGATGTTAGATTTTTGATTAGTTCTTTTAAACAGTTAGAAAACGGGATATTGAAGAAAGCTTGGGTATATGATGATATGTGGCAGTTAGTTGAGAATAGAGAGATTGAGATTATATTTGACAGGTCAGAAACAAATAATAAGAATGATGAGAAAAAGGAAGATATTGGCAAGAAGATAAGGATCTTTAATAATTCTGGATTGAATAAATTATGCTGGGATAAGATGCAGACATATGATTATTTTTCTAAATTAGTTCCAAGAACATTTGCTGTTAATAATATTAAAGAGGTAAAAGAGGTATTGCCAATGATTGGTTCTGATACTGTTGTTCTTAAACCAAGATATGGTGTAATGGGAAAGGATATTCAGTTTTTGAAGAAGAAAAAGATAAAAGAGGTTAAGAAGAATTTTGTTGTTCAGGAGTTTATTGACAGCAGTAAAGGAATAAAGGAATTAGGGATAGAAGGAGTGCATGATTTAAGGGTTGTTATTGTTAATGATGAAATTGATCATTCTTATGTTAGGATTGCTGAGAAAGGAAGCTTATTTGCAAACTGCGCAAAAGGCGGAAAAAAGGTATTTTTAGATAAAGAGAAGATTCCTAATGAAGTTTTAGAGATTGTTAAAGAGGTTGATTCTAAGTTTGAAAGGTATGAGCCTAGAATTTATTCAATTGATTTTGTTTATGATAAAAATGGAAAGATATGGGTTGCGGAATTAGAATCTATTCCTGGTTTTGCTTATTATGAAGATGCAGAGGAAATAAGAAATGAATTTCTGAATAAGATGGTTGATGTTTTAAAAGCAATTGAGCCAATATCTGAAGAAGAGATTAAAGAATTAGAGAGAATAGAAGAAGAAATGAAGAGAGAGGCTGAAGAGAAAAGAATTTTAAGAGAAGCTAAAAGGAGAAAGATAGAAGAGGGAGATCAAGAAGAAGGGGAAGAGAGATTAGAGGAAGAGGAAGAAGAAAAGAGTGAGGAAGGAGAGCAGGAAGAGAGTGAAGAAGAAAAGCAAGACTAATGATGTTAT
>JAHWIT010000119.1 GCA_019322455.1 Candidatus Woesearchaeota archaeon | reverse complement strand
TCTCCTTTTTTTTCTGAAACTTCAAAAAATGTTATTTCTCCTTTTTCAGAATAAGGTCTTAATGGAGCAAAAAGATCATCTTTTATTTTTGGAGCAACAATTATAACCCTTGGATCTTCTTCAATTTGACGAAGTTCTTCAAGATATTTTCTTGCCTGGTGATCTAACTCACTTGATCTATAATCTCTTGCTTTTAACTCAATAACAACTTTTTTGTCGTCTTTATCTAAAGCATAAATATCAACCCTTCCTGTAACAATTGCAACTTCATGTCCAATATATTTTAATCCTTCTTCAATTTCTTCAAGATGCCCTTGAGTTAAATATTCTTCAAGACGCCATTCTTTTCTATCTATTTTTTTTCCATTATCAACACTTCTTTGATAATGTGTTCTGCAAATATGATCAAGAGGTTTTCTTTGCTCTTCTAATCCTAATTCATCACAAATCTCAGCAAGCTTTGCTATGTTTAATCCAATATCTATTGGAACCTTTGATTTATCAATTCCTAATCTTTCTAAAATAGTACTCATATCTCTTTCTATTTGATTTTTTAAATCTGCATCTCCTGATTCTTTAAATCTTAAGAAATTCTCTTCTACTATTCTAATTAATCCTGTCTTATCCTCACTATCTGAATTATCTTCCATGATTCGGATAATTCAGAGGAGATTTATAAAGCTTTTTGTAATTATGACTAATAAGTAGTTAAATAGTTGACATCTTAGTAAACCAAAATTTTATAAATTATGATAATGCAATTTCTATTGAAGTGAAGAGGCTTTGAATTATAGCAACTTTATAAATATCTTTAGTTTTTTACTTTAAGATGTATCATAAACCTACAATAGATGATCGTATAGGAGCAATTATAGATAAAGACAGTCATGCTCTTTCTTATTCTCAGGTTTTAGATAGATATGATATTACTCCTAACCAATTTTTTAGAGCAGTAAAAAGAATTGATGAATTTGTAGAATGTTCATATGGAAGAACAAGAAGGACTTTAGAAAAGATTGCTTTAGATGAATTAAGACAAAGAGAATTATTTAATATGGATGAGGAATTCTTATCAGAACAATATAATGAATTATCACAAGGAAGAATAAATAAATTATATTCTGGAACTAGGTTGCATCCTAAAAATATTAGTAGATTAATTTATCATGTTCTTACTCTTGAGAATCCAAGATTAAAATCTGGAAATAGAAAAGAGGTTATAAAGGGAATAAAAAAATTACCTAGAAATTTAGAAAAATATTTCAGCAAAAGAAAATTAAGAGGATTAATAGAACCATTAGGTGATTCTTCTTTAGCTATCATAAGAGCCATTGATGAGATATATCAAGAAAAAACAGGAGATATTAGTTTATTTGATTTAGAAGAAAAACATCATTTACATGAATGGGGAGACCAATTTTATGCACAAAGTGCATATTGGCATGATCCTTTTAATAGAAAAAAAGCAGTTTACCATATTTTGACAGAGAAGCATCCTATGTTAAGATCTAGGGATAGAAAAAAGGTTGTAAATGCAATAAAACAACTACCTAAATACATCAAATCAAAAAGAAATTTACCCAATGAATTGTCTCAATATTTTAAGAAAATATTTGGCGGTGGATTATTATTTGTTTTAGATAAAAAGGGCTCTCCTTTGAGTATCTTAAGGATATTTGATGAGGTATATCATGAAAAAACAGGTGATGTTAGTTTATTTAATTTAGAAGAAAAACATCATTTACATGAATGGGGAGATAATTACAATGCATCTAGATCATACTGGCAAAATAAAGATAATGTTGAAAAGGTTATTTATCATACTTTAACAGGAAGATGCCCAACTTTAGCTTCTAAAAATAGAGATAAAGTAATAAAAAGAATAAAAAAATTACCTAGGGATTTAGCACGCTATTTTAATAAACTTGGTTTAAGACCATTAATGGATTGTGGATTAAAGAGGAGAAATTCTCCTTTAGAGGTATTAAAGATCTTTGACACAGTTTATCAAAGAGAAACAGGAAATAAGAGTTTGTTTGGTCTATCACAGAAAACACATTTACATGAATGGGGAGATAATTTTATGGCTCCTATAGCTTATTGGAAGAAAAGATCTAATGTAGAGAAGGCAGTATATCATACTTTAACAGAAAAACATCCAAAATTAAAATCTAAGAATAGAAAAGTTATTATTAAAGAGATTAAAAATATGCCACGAGGTTTATGTAAATATTTCAGAAGCATTGGATTAGAAGGATTAATGGATAGAGCATTTAAAGGAAAAAAAGGTTCTTCAAAAGAGTTATTAAAAGTATTTGGCAGAGTTTACAAAAGAAAAACAAAAAATCCAAGTTTATTTATTATAAGAGATAGTGATTGTTTAGAATTTGATGGAAATAATAGGCTCATAAGAAGATTAGCAGCTTAAATTCCGTTAGTTACAAAAAAATTAATTTTTTTTTGAACTTCGGATTTACTACGTAAATCGCGAAGTTTTTTAAATAACTTATACATATCTTATGTATAAAGAGTGTGTTCTAGATATTTTACAATGGGGAATAAACAGTTTATATTAACTAAAAGGATAGCTAAGCATGGCTCCCAATCAATAATAGTTATACCTAGAATTCTTGAAGATGAATTAAAGCCAGGAAATATTGTGAAGTTGACTATTGATGTGGTGAAAGAAGAATGATTGCTCCAGATTTAGAAGAATTAATTGAAAAACTTGATGAAAAGATTAGAATATTATTAAAGAAGTCAACGAATCAAAGTAAAAAACCAATTAATCAGGTCATATTAGAATTATTAAATCCAGATGAAAATGAAAAGAAGAAATTAAGGGAAATGTACCCTTCTTTATTCTTAACTCCATCTGATAAAGACAGACTTCAAGAACTTATTGCTAATAATGAACTATATAAACAGCATATAAGGTTTAAAGATCTTTACACATCAGAGGATGAGCAAAAATTACTTAGAGAACTTTCTTCAAAAATTCATAACTCTTTGCCTGATGAAGATAAAAGAAGATTTACTGTTTCGGATGTTTACAGTACTTTAAAGTATATTCCTATTATGAATCTTGGTGTTATAGAGATTGCTTCACAAAATAAGGCAAGAGATTTTAAAAAGTACATGAAAGAACATATCGGTTTCTTTTTAGGTAATCAAGAACTTGCAGTTAGGGTTCTAAAAAATCATTATTTGAAAAAAGGAGAAACTCTTTATAATGGAGAATTAAGAAGGTTTATTGAAGATACTCAAAAAGAATTAGTTGAAATTGGTGCAAACAAAAATGGAAAATCCGGCAAGAGCCTTGCAGAATTAGTAACAAAAGAACTGGAAGAAAGAGTTGATTATTCTCATAAATTATATCAAAGATCTAGAGAATTGAAATTATTTTTTCATCAAACAAACAGGATTTATGAAACAGTAGAAAATGGAGCAAGAAGAGTATTGTGCGCTGATGCTACTGGTGCTGGAAAAACAATTATTGCGGCAACAACAAAATTTTTACTAGATGAAAAAAGAAAGAAAAAAGGAAAAGCTATAGTTTTTGCTCCAGGCCAAACAATGGATTCTGTGTGGTCTCAAGCAAGCATGTCTTCTTATGCAGCAAATTTAAATCTTGAAGAGAGAATTCAGAATCAGAAAGTTGCTACAATTTCTACTTATTCTGATTTTAAAAAGATTGATGATGATACAGATTTCATTGTAATTAATTATGATAAATTTGGGCTTGACAGAGATTATAAAAATAATAGATATTGGAGAAGAACAATAGAATTATGCGATGAAGTTGATATGGCTGTATTTGACGAAGCTCATACTCTTAAAAATCCTTCAAAAAATGCTCCTAGAGCCTTTGCAGAAATAATAGAAAAAACAAAAGATAAGCGTGCTTTATTGTTAACTGCAACTCCATGTCCAAACAGATTAAGAGATATCGGTTATATTCTTTATATGTTAAATCCGCAAGATAAAAGATTTGCAAAATACAAAGATACTCCTTTTGTATATAATCTTGATACCTCTGCAATAAGGGATGTTATGCTTAAAGGCCAGTGGTTTATGTTTTCAAAAGAAGCTGTGGAAAGAATATTTGGGCTTCCGTCAATTCATAAACCAAAAGATTCCAGTGAATTAGTATATTTACAAATGAATGATCAAGAAGCTCAAGAATATTTTAAGATTTGGAGACCTTCTGGTTCTGTGGGCCAAAAATTGTATCCTTTAAGAAAAGTACTAATGAATAATAAGATAAGGCAAATTGAATCTATTGCTAGGAAGTTTGCAAATGAGAACCAACAGGCTATTATTTACACTTCGCTTAAAAAGGGAATAGTCAAACCAATCCAAGCTGAACTTGAAAAGGTATATGGGCATGGAAGAGTTGCTATTATTGACGGAGATATACACAATTTTAAGAGGAAAGTAGGACTTGCCAAGAAATTTCAACAAGGAGATTATAAAGCTATAGTCTGCACAGGAGTTATGGGGGAAGGAATTGATTTGAGCTGCGGGAATAAAAGAGTTGATTTAGTAATCACAGAGCCATGCATAACTCCAAGAGAATATCTTCAGCTAATTGGAAGACCTCATAGACCAGGCCAAAGAGAAGATGTCTATGTTCATGTTCTTTCAAGCAAAAGCAAATATCTTGAAACACTAATGAGAGCTGAGATAGCAGCCCTTGAAGAGGAATATAATGTTAAATTCAGAAGAAATTGGCAGCCAACAACGATAGATATTGACAGATTTAATATAACTGAAGCAAAACAAAGAATATTTGAAGAAGCAATAAGAAGAGCATTGCCTCTTCCTAAAGATATGGCTAAATTAATGGATATAGATGATTCTCAAAATTCTCAAACAAATTCTAGAGCTCATTCAAGTACAGTATCATTAGATGACTTTAAAAAATTAGCAAAGGAAAAGGAGAAAAATAATTTTTTTGGAAAAAATGTTAATAGATGTTCTAATTTAAAAGGACAAAAATATAATCCAAATGTACTTGCTCCTTTAGTTATTGATTATGGAAATAAAGAATCCTGGAAATATTCTACTGCAGCTGAATCAAATAGAGTTGCTGTTAATTTAATAAAAGAATTAGAGAAAGCAAACAAAATAAGGTATTCTTCTATTGCAGATTTGGGGTCAGGGCCTGCTTGTTTGGCAAGACTTCTCAAAGAAGAGAATCTTGAGAAAAAGGTAGATTGTATTGATGGTATGGAAAAGATGATTGAATTAGGCAGAAGATTCTGCAAAGAAGAAGATGTTGAAAATGTTAAATTCTATAAAAGAAAAATGTGGGATACTAAATTTAAATCAAGAAAATATAATATTGTAACTTGTTTGAATGCATTGCATTACAATGATCAAGAAAAAGACAGGGACATAGAGAAAATTCTAATCGAAGCAAACAGGATATTAAAGAAAGATGGTTATTTTATAGTCGGGCTTATTCCGTCTAATAAAACAGATTTAAAGCATGATATTACAAATCTTTCAGAAGCAATAGGAAGATATGGTTTTGATGTCAGATATAATAATATAATTCAAGTTAAAGGATTAAATGAAAAAACAGGCAAAAAAGAATACTCTAAAGTACCAATTATTGTAGCAAAGAAAATTAATAATTCTTCTGAAATTACAGGAGATATAATCCCAATTTATTATCCTCTTCACTATGTATCCACAGGAGGAGGAAGACGTATAACAATATTTGACGAAAAAGAAGAAAGAAGGAGAAGAAAAAGAGAATTAGTTGGTAAAGAATATATAACTCATAATGGCCAATCCTTAACTTCAGAGGTTAAAAAATGGGCTTAGAAGATTTAGTTGGTTTAGAGGATGGAGTAAGGTTTTATATTGAGCATTTGAGGGAGAATGAAGAAAATAGCTCACCAATAACTAATTTTTATCGAAGATTTGATACAGAAAAACAAAAATTACTTCTTAGAGGAAGTTGGGGGCAATTAAATAAATATTATAACCAATTTAAGTATTCAAAAATAAAAAAAAAACTTCCAAAAGGAGTAGAAACTTTTGAAGATTGGATAAAACAGCAAATCCCTAAAAGATTAAAAAAACAACTGGAAAGATTAATTGAGAAATATTTTCCAAAAAAAGAAGAATATATATTAGAAGAAGGAGTAAAATTTTATATTCAACATCTCAAAGACCAAAAAGAAAAAAGTTTACAAATCAAACCTTTCTATAGAAGATTGGATTCAGAAACAAAGAAATTACTAAAACCCGGGAAAATAGGACAATTACATAAATATTTTAGTAAATTTAGATGGCAGAGGAATCGTTGCAAAATCCAAAAAAATCTAACCTTTGAAGATTGGATAAAATTACAAATTCCGTCAAAATTAAAAAGACAGCTAGAACAATTAACTGAGAAACATCTTACAAAAGAAGAATATACATTAGAAGAAGGAGTAAAATTTTATATTCAACATCTTAAACAAAATAAGGAAAATAGTTCACTAATAGCAACTTTCTATGAACGATTTAATACAGAAGAACAGAAATTATTTCCTCATGGAAAAATAGGGAAATTAAATAGATATTATGCTAAATTTTGTTATTTAAAGAACAAAATTAAAATTCCTAAAAATATAACATTTGAAAACTGGGTTAAATCACAGATCTCATTAAAACTAAAAAGACAACTAGAACAATTAACTGAGAAATATCTTACAAAAGAAGAATATTCATTAGAACAAGGAGTAGAATATTATATAAATCATTTACGAGAGAATGAAGAAAAAAGTAAACCAATAAAGACTTTTTATAGGAGATTTGATACAGAAGAACGAGAATTACTTCCAGAAGGAAAAACAGGACAACTAGGTAGATATCATGATAGATTTAGGGGATTAAAAAGAAAAAACAAACTCTCAATGGATACAACATTTGAAGATTGGGTAAAACAACAAATATCATCAAAACTAAGAAAACAACTAGAACAATTAACTGAGAAATACTTAAAAAATTATATCTTAGAACAAGGTGTAGAATTCTATATAGAACATCTTAAACAAAATAAGGAAAATAGTTCACCTATAATTTCCTTTTTTATAATGTTTGATACAAAAAATAATATTATATTTAATAATAAAAAAGGAAAGTTGAGTAAATATTATAGAAAGTTTAATTATTTAAAAAAACAAGGTAATCTTCGAAAAAATTTAACATTTGAAGACTACCTTCTCCAAAACTTACCAGAAGAAAAAAGAGAAAGAGCAGAATATTATCTAAAAGGCCAGTATCTAGCTGACCTTATTGATAGAAGAAAATTAAAACAAGCTGTATTAGTGGAGGTATAAAAAATGAATTATAGAAAAAAAGCAAAAGAAGTAGCAAAAGAGCTGATAGGTAAAAAAATAGAAGCAAATGGATTAGTTGCTGAGATAGTAGAAACAGAGGCATATGAAGGTGGAGAACAAACAGCAAGAAGAGGATGTATGAGACTTGCGCCAGGCCAGATAGGTGTAATGCCCTATAGAGGACTGCATTTCCTGAACATAGGAACAAAAGAAGCAGGAACTCCATCATGCGTTCTTGTCAGAGCAGTAATGATAGATGATGAAATTGTTGACGGACCTGGAAGAGTAGGCAAGAGATTAGATGCATCTAGCT
>JAHWIT010000118.1 GCA_019322455.1 Candidatus Woesearchaeota archaeon | reverse complement strand
TGCTTCTATATATAAAGAATGAATTTCAACTTGGTCTTATTTCAGATGCAAAACATTTATACGAAGCAGATTTATTTTCTAATTTATTAGATCAAGCATTTGAACTGGTTGAGAAGGGATATCTAGTAGGTTCAGCAGTTTATTGTAGGCTAATTATTGAGAATTTTGTCAACGATTTGTGTAGAATTAAGAACATTGAATTGGATGAGAAAGATAAAATTCCTCAGAAATTAGTTAAATTAAGAAAAAAAGATGTGTTTGATTTACCTACGGAAAGACTGATTCAAGGAAAATATGATATTGGTTCTTATGCGGTTCACGGTAAAGAGGAATTTAAAAAATACACAAAAGAATATATTCTCGACCTTCTTCAAACAACAAGAGATAAGATATTAACTATAAAATAAAATCTTTTGTCTTGAGTAATATTGAAACTAATTGTTATTATACGAATTTTGCCGAATTTCAGCTTCTAAGGCTCTAGAATGCTTGAATTTGAAAGTCTACAAGCATCTTTTTCGTAATTACTAAAAAGAAATAAAATTAATTTAAACTCCAACCTGTCCTTCTTTAAGTCCTTTTCTGCTGATAATCTGTTTTACTATTTTTACTTGTAATTCATCAGGCAGTTTCTCAAATGTCTGGTCAATTAATGAACTTGAACCTCTACCACCAGTTGCTGACCTTAAATCAGAACTCCATCCAATCATCTCAGCTACAGGTAATTTTGCTTTTGCAGAAAACATAGCTCCTTCCTGATTCATCTCTAACAACTGTCCTCTTTTGCTTGTAACTAATTTAGAAATCTCTCCCATATAATCAGCAGGTGCTTCTATAAGTATTGTCTGCAAAGGTTCATACAGTACAGGAGCAGCAGTCATCATTGCTCCTCTTATACCTTCTCTTACAGCAGGATAAACCTGAGCAGGACCTCTGTGAATAGCATCATCATGCAGTTTCATATCAACTAATCTTACCTTAGATCTAACACAAGGCTCTCTTGCTAATGGACCATTTTTCATAACATCTTCAAAAGTATCAAAAATCAATTCAATAACCTCCCCTAAATAAACCTGGCCTCTAGTTTCATCAATTAGTATATTACCATGAAAAATATTTTTAACCTTTTCAGCTATTTTACCATCCATTCCTGCTTTAACTAATTCATCTTTTAAAGCAATGTCCTTCTTCTTAATCCTTCCTTCAGGAACCTTTCCTGATGTTATAACATTATAAACAGGTTCTTCCAAAGGCTCTACAATAAAATAAAACTTATTATGTTTATTAGGAGATTTTCCCTCAACCTCTTGTGACTGTTTTCTTATTGATTCTCTATAAACAACAATTGGTGGACTAGTTTTAACCTCAACTCCTTTTTTTGTTCTTATTCTATCTTCTATAACCTCTAAGTGTAATTCTCCCATTCCATGCATTAAATGCTCTCCTGTTTCTTCATTAATCTCAATCTTAATAGAAGGATCTTCTTTCGCAACCTGTCTTAAAACATCAATCAATTTAGGAAGATCAGCTGGCTTAGTAGCTTCAATAGCCTTTGTAATAACAGGCTCAAATATATGAGTTATCTCTTCAAATGGTACTTCTGGCTCAAATGTTATTGTTTCTCCTGGAAATGTTTTAACTCCAGCTACACCAATAATATTTCCAGCAGGGCTATGGTCTATAATCTCTCTTTTTGCTCCATTATAAATAAACACCTGTTGTATTCTTGAATGCTGTTTTTGCCTGTTAAGATAAACCTCTGTTCCTTTTTTTATTGTACCACTGAATAATCTTCCACATGAAATCTCTCCTGCTTGAGGATCAATAACTATCTTTGTAATGACTAATGATAATTTTCCTTCTGGATTACACTTCAATAAACTCAAACCCATTTCACTATCCATATCTCCTCTCCATATCTTTGGGATTCTATATACCTGCGCATCCAATGGATTTGGAAGATGCTGAATAACCATATTAAGAACAACTTCGTGCAAAGGAGCCTTTTGTGCTAATTCCTTTATTTTCGCAGGATCTCCTGAACTATAAGCATCAATTATATCCTTAAATGACATGCCTTTCTTCTGCATATAAGGTATACTTAAAGCCCAATTTTGAAATGCACTTCCAAAAGCAACACTGCCTTCTTGAACATTTGTCTGCCATCTTCCACCATATTCTTCTTCAGCAATATTCCTTATAAGCTTATTGACCTCTGTAATTATTTTAATAAATCTTTCCTGCATTGCTTCTGGAGTTAATTTTAATTCTTTAATCAGCCTGTCAACTTTATTAATAAATAAAATCGGCTTAACTCGTTCTTTCAAAGCCTGTCTTAAAACTGTTTCAGTTTGTGGCATAATTCCCTCTGAAGCACATACAAGTACAATAGCTCCATCAACAGCCCTCATTGCTCTTGTAACATCTCCTCCAAAATCAACATGTCCTGGAGTGTCTAAAAGATTAATAAGAAATTCTTCACTATCAAAAGCATGAACCATAGAAACAGCAGCAGTATCAATTGTTATACCTCTAGCTTGTTCATCAGGACTAAAATCTAATTTTAATGCCTTTCCAGCATCCTCTTTGGACATCATTCCTGCTCCTGCTAACAGATTATCAGAAAAAGTTGTCTTGCCATGGTCAATATGTGCAGCTATAGCTATATTTCTAATATTCTCAGGGTTATTACTAATTCTCATTACCTTGTCAACCATCTTCTCAGCCATTATATCTACCTCACATGTTTTTCATGAACAGTTTCATAAGAATGAAGCTCTTCTGGTTCAAACCATAATTTTATCTCATGCTCTGCATCCTTTTTATTCCCCGACGCATGAATAAGATTTCTAATTGCCTTTTTCTTTTTATCTGCAAAATCATATGAAACTAAAGCAAAATCTCCTCTTATTGTTCCTGGAGCAGCTGTCCTAGGTTCTGTTGGACCAACTATCTTTCTTACAGTTTCAATAGCATGCAACCCTTCAAGAACCATCGCTACCACAGGACCTTCTGTTATATATTGCAATAACCAGGCTCTAACATGCTCTCCTCTTCTTTTTGCAATATCCTCTGTATAATGTCTTTTTGCAAATTTCTCATCAATCCACTGCATCTTCATGCCTATTATCTTTAATCCGGCATTTTCAAATCTTTCAATAATCCTTCCAATTAAACCTCTTTCAACAGCATCTGTTTTTAGAAGCACTAATGTCTTTTCAATAATTTTAACCACCTTACTTCTTAACCTTCTTTTTACTTGTTACCCATTTGAGACTTGATGGTTTTCTTTTTAACTTAAGCATATTCTTCTCGCATTTATTTGAGCAAAAATGTAATACCTTACCAGCTTTAGTAACAAACATCTTTCCAGTGCCTTTTTCAATCTGTCTTGAGCAAAAATTACATTTAGCCATTGTTAAAACCTCGTTTTAACCTTGAAAATTTTTTAAAAATTTTCATTGTTTATGCACCTGTACCTCTGCTCTTTCTTGTCAATGGATGTGCTTCAATCTCTGTTTCTCTAAGCATTAATATATCTCCTTTCTTTATAGGACCTTTTACATTTCTTCTTAGTATTTTGTTTTGGTCTCTTCCTTCCATTACCTTGCATCTTACTTGAATAGCCTCTCCTCTTGCTCCTGTTCTTCCAATTATTTCTTCTACAGTAGCAGGCACTGCTCTTGTAAAATGAACAGCTCCTTTTATCTTTTCTTCAGGTTTTCTTCCTCGTTCTCCTCTACCAACCATCTTCTTAATTGCTGGCATTTTTATTTAGTCTCCTTTTTCTCTTCCTTTGCTTCTTCTTTTGGTTTCTCAACCTTATTCTTTTCAACTATTTCCTTTACTAATGCTTTTGCTTCTCCCTCTTGAGTTATAGCAACACTTGCAGTTGGAACATCAATGCCTGCACTTGCTCCTAGCTCTTCCTTGCTTGGAACCTCTACGCATAGAACTCCTTTTTCTTCTGCTAATAACGGAAGATGCATTACTATCTCAGGCGGACTTGCGTCCTTAGCAACTGCAACTAACTTTGCAGTTCCTCTTTCAACAACCTTTGTTACCTCATTTGTTCCTTTTTTTATTTTACCAGTAGTCTTAGCAATCTCAATTGCTTCAAGTACCTTGTCAACCATTTCTTTAGATATTTCTTTTCCTACCATTTTTATTCCTCCCTTAAAATATAAAATGAGGTAAAAAAAAATAAAGAAAAATATTACCTCTCTCAAGCCGCAGTTGCGATAGCCCATATAACAACCTTAGCTCTCATCAATCATTGGTTTGTCTATTGAATCTATAGGTTATTTAAAAATGTTTCGGAGCAGTGTCACTATTATAGACTTTCGAAAAGATATTTAAGCTATATCAATATACAAAAACATACAACAATTATTGATTAAAACTCCCAACAGCCTTCAAAAAATCACTTTTAGTAAATTCTGGCCAATCCTTTTCAGTAAAATATAATTCAGAATCAGTCGAATCCCAGAGTAATATTCCTGCTGTTCTCCTTAATTTACCATTCTTTATTATTATATCAGGAGGTACAAAATAAGAAGAATATGTATTCTCTTTTATCCTCTTCTTTGTTATTGCATCAACATCTACTCTATTTGCCTTTATCTGCCTTGCAATCAATTTGCATGCATCAACTATCTCTTCCTGTCCGTCGTAATTAATACAAAAATTCAAGAAGAATCCATCATAATCCTTTGTTTCCTCAATCATCTTCTTTATTGGCTCAACCACTCTTCCAGGCAAATCATACCATTTTCCCAAAATACTAATCTTAGTTTTATTTTGATGTATAACATCTGCTGAACCTAATGAACTAAAGAAATTAATTAGTTCAGCCAAGAAAACAGGATACTGTTCTTTATCCTTAATATTCTCTGGCATTAAGTAAACTGTCAATATTGGAATACTCTTATCTGACTGCAGTCCTATAATCTCATTCAATATCTCAAAACCTTTTTTATAAGCATCATCCAAAGAAACTCCTTGCTTATCAGACCATGGCTTAATACCATTCATCGTAACAGCAACATGCATCAATGGCTTTGTACCCTTTTCTCTTGCAATCAATCTTCTAAATTTCTCAAGCATTATTTAGCCCCCAATCTTTTACTATTATAGAATAATATAAATATTTATATATCTTTCTACTACACCAAGATTATGATAATCGATTTAGTGCTGTTAAGCATTGCATTTGTTGCCTTATTTATAGGCTCAATAACAGATATAAAAACAAGAGAAGTGCCTGATTGGCTGAATTTTGGATTAATCTTTGCTGCAATTGGCATAAGAGCATTGTATTCTGTTATTACCTTTGATTATATGTTTTTAATCAATGGAATCATTGGCTTGATTGTCTTTGTAATTATAGCGTATATCATGTTCTACACAGGACAATGGGGAGGCGGAGATTCAAAAATGCTAATGGGCCTAGGAGCAGTCTTTGGACTAACTCTTGCATTAAATCCATTTCCTAAGATAGGAATATTTTTGATTAATGTATTTATAGCAGGCGCTGTTTACGGATTAATCTACAGTACTGCACTAGCTATAAAAAACAGAAAGAAATTTGTTAAAGAATTTTTAAAATTCATGCACAATAAAAAGATAATCAAATACAGAAGAATAGTTTTAATTCTCTTTATTATTTTAACCTTATTAATCTTATTCTTAATAAAAGATCTAATATTCAAATGGATTTTATTAGCCTTTGTCTTTGTAATATACATAAGCTTTTATTTGATCTTTTTTGTAAAAGCAGTAGAATTATCATCTATGTTTAAGTACATTGAACCTTCTGAACTAACAGAAGGAGACTGGATTGCAAAAGAATACAAAGTAGATGATAAAAAAATATGCAGCCCAAAAGACCTAGGAATCTCAAAAAAACAAATAAGACAGTTAATTGCTCTAAAGAGAAAAGGAAAAATAAAAACAATAAAAATCAAGCAAGGAATCCCTTTTGTTCCAAGCTTCTTAGCTGCTCTTATTATCACAGTAATCTGGGGAGCTTGGTGGATACTGTTGTTTTAAGGAATCCTCTGCAATTGTTTAATCAAATAATTCTCTTCATCACTAAGAATCTTTTCAGGCTTTTTCTCATCCAGCTTAATTGGCTTTGCCTTTTCCTCTTTCTGAAATCCGCCAATGTTTTCAGCTTCTTGTTTTAATGTTAATTCAACAGTTGACATCTCTTCCTGTGTCAATTGCTTTGGCTGCCATTGGAAATTAATCCCATCATTCTCATTTCTTGGAATTATATGAATACAAACATGAGGAATCTCTTGTCCAGCAGCTACTCCATTCTGGATAATTATATTTGTTCCCTGTGACTTAACACCTTCAAAAGCAGCTACACTTAATTTATTTATCTTCTTGAATATATCTCCTATTTCATAATCAGGAATCTGCTCAACAATATTATAATGAGTTTTAGAAAAAACTATAAGATGTCCTTTTGAAGCAGGTCTTGGATGCAAAGCTGCAATTATCTTTTCATCTTCATAAACTACTTCTAGTTTTGTTTTTCCTTTCACAGCCTGGCAAAAAACACATGTTTGACTCATTTTAACAGATTAGCAATGTCATCCAAGCTAACTCCTTCCTTTTTCTCTATTTTCTTAACAGCCTTCTTTTTCTTTGGCTTTGCTTTCTTTTTCTTAGCAGCCTTTTTAGCAGTTTTCTTAGCTGCTTTCTTCTTTGGTTTAGGTTTTTCTTTAACCTCTTCTTTCTCTTCAGTTTCTTCCTTTTTCTCAGGCTCTTCCTTCTTTTCCTCAGCTTTTTCCTCTTTCTCTTCAACCTTAACAGCCTTTTCCTTAACCTTTAAAACAGCCTTAACCCTTTCCTGAACAGCTTTCTTAATTGCAGACATTTCTTGGCTGCTAAGCTCAGTTTGAGGTATATCCAAAGGAAGTTTATCTCCTTCTTTTCTTGGAATTATATGTAGCATAAAGTGCTGTGCTCTTTGGCCAGCAGCAATCCCATTTGCAATAAATATAGTAGTGCCTTGGGCTTTCAAAGCCTTTAACATTGCATGAGAAAGTGCCTTGCTTACCATACTTAAATGAGCCAACTCATCATCAGGAATCATTGGCATTATCTGATAATGCTCTTTTGGCATCAGCAAGATATGCCCAGGATTAGCAGGATTAATATCTAATATCGCAATACAAACCTCATCCTCATATATCTTCTTAGAAGCTACTTTGCCAGAAATAATCTGGCAGAATATACATTGCTTTTTCTGAAACTCCTTCAGCTCCTCAGGAGACATTTGTTTAATCTTCTCCTGCATAGCTTTAACCTGCTCTGGTGTCATCTGTTGTTCTGGCATATTACCAAAGAAATGTCTTTATTATAAAAAATTAACGTTATAAAGCTATTAAAATACTCCTAGAAAAACCCTTCAAAAAATGCAAGCTTTAAATATAACCTCAATTCACTAATATCTATGGCATACTATTATCAATTACAAATCAGAACAAAGTCATATTTTAATAGATCTAAAAAACCAATGGATTTAATAGATTTTGAGAAAAGACCACCAAATAATTTAGTATATAAGACAACTCTTACTGAAATAACCAGAGAAACCTATAAAAGAATGAATAAACTTGAACAAGAATTAAATTAATCTTAATACAGTCTTATTTCTTATTCTTTGATAGAAAAGTATTTAAAGGATTTTAATTTTAAACCTATTAAAATGGGGTGTAAAAATGGAAACAATTGATTTCAAATCTGCATTCAAATATCCATTTAACAGAGCAAAAGGATTATTAAACATACTATGGCTTCTCTTGCCAATAATTGGGTGGTTTATTTTGTTTGGTTATGGCATCACAATCGTTAAACATTTCTTAAAATCAGATTTTAGCAAATTACCTGTAATGGACATTAAGGCAAATCTTAGTTTAGGATTCTTTATGTTCCTAAAATCAATTCCATTTGTAATAGTATTATTTATCATACAAGCATTTGCAATCTTTATCCCACTTATTGGAACATTAGTAAGCTGGTTTATCTCATTATTCATTGTTCCAATACTAACAATAAACTTCTTTAAAAAAGAAACAGTTTCATCTTATTTTGAATTTGAAAAATTAAAACATGTATTCAATAACTTTGGAGATTACATCATTGTCTTGTTAAAAACAATTGCTCTAACAATAATATTCTTCTTATTGATAATAATCTTAGTTGGAATACCAGCAGGATCATTTACAAAGAATATATTCTTTGCAGACTTTTATAGAAGAAATGTAAAAGAATAAAATGCCAATTGACATAACCCAATTCACTGAACTTATTGCAGGAATTACATCATTCTCAATTATAATACTATATGTCTATACATCATTAGCATTAATGACAATAGCTAAAAAAACAAATACAGCTCATGCATGGTTTGCTTGGATTCCTATCTTAAATATATATCTAATGATGAGAATTGCAGATGCCAGAATATGGACATTTATCATATTCCTAATTGCAGGATTAATCCCTATTATTGGCTGGTTAATTATACTAGCAATCATGATAATGTGGTGGTGGGGAATAGCAAAAGCAAGAAACAAATCAGGAATCCTAGGAATTCTAATGCTAATTCCTGTTCTTAACCTAATTATATTGGGATATCTTGCATGGAGTAAATAATTTCTTTTACTATTTCTCGTAAAATATTTAAATACAAAAATTAAATTTACAATAAAATGCATCTATTAAAAAGCAGAAAAGCAATCTCTCCATTATTAGCTACTATTCTATTAGTTGTATTAGCAACTTCTCTAGGAGTCATTGCTATGAGCTGGGGCAGAGCTCAATTAGAAGATGCAAGTTATTGTCCTATCACTATTGGATTAAAAATCATTGAGCTAAATCAACAACCACAAATTTGTCATGCTGGCTCTGGAGAAAATGGAGTCATAACCTTTATTGTTGAAAATGGACCTAATGTTGATGTAAGTTCATTAAATTTTAGAGTTATAGGATCAAAAGATGTTTATACAGTAGAGCTTATTAGATCTTCTATTAAAAAAGGATATCCATTATTAAAGAATGTTCCTTATAACTATGATCTATTTGGAGATATCAGGCAAATTAAAATTACACCAAGAATAGTTCTGTTTCCAGGAGAAAATCCAATCCTATGCCCTAAACAAGCATTAATTGTAGAAGACATTAAGGAATGTAAATGAGAATCAAATTAGACATTACTAAATCTCTAGAAGCAAATGCAGGAACTTACTTTGAAAAAGCTAAAAAAGCAAAGAGAAAGATTGCTGGAACAAAAGAAGCAATTGAAAAACTTAAAAAGAAACTAGAAGATATAAAAAAACAAGAAATCAAAGAACAAAAACAAATTAAAAAAATAGAAAGAAAAAAAGAATGGTATGAAAAATTTAGATGGTTCCTTTCTTCAGAAGGCTTTCTCTGCATCGGAGGAAGAGACGCAACCTCTAATGAGATTGTTATTAAAAAACATGCTGATAAAGATGATTTTGTATTGCATGCAGATGTTGCTGGTTCTCCTTTTTTTGTTGTTAAATCACAAGGAAAAAAGATAGGAGATGATACATTAAACCAAGCTGCACAAGCAACTGCTTCTTATTCAAGAGCATGGAAAGCAGGTATTTCTACAATTGAAGTTTTTATGATAAAGCCAGAGCAGGTCAGCAAAGAAGCAAAAGCAGGAGAATACATGGAAAAAGGAGCATTTATGATATACGGAAAAAAGCAGAAATACTTTAATCCTGATCTAAAACTAGCAATTGGAATAAAAAACAACCAAATAATTGGAGGAGCAGTCAATGCAATTAAGAAAAATGCAGATAAATTTGTTATAATTGTCCAAGGAAAAGAAAAAACCTCAGCAGTTGCAAAAAAGATTCAAAAGAAACTTAAAGGCGGAGATTTAGATGATATTATTAGGATGCTTCCAGCCGGTGGCTGCGAAATTTCTAAATAAAAGGGTTGCTTGAAAGTGTCAACTGACTTTTCAGTTGGGTGGCTGCGAAATAGAAAAATAAAAGCTTTAAATAATACCTCAATTAGAAGTTCTTAATGGAGCAATATAACCACTTAATGGAGTTATTTAAAGACAGAGGTCA
>JAHWIT010000117.1 GCA_019322455.1 Candidatus Woesearchaeota archaeon | reverse complement strand
TGCAGATGATGGAACAAAGCATGCAAAGTTTTCTTATGCAAAAACAACAATTTCAAGCTCAGCTTGTTGAGATAGAAAGCGCTTTAAAAGAACTTGAAAAATCAAAAGAAGCGTATAAGATTGTTGGGAATATAATGGTTAGTAGCAATAAAGAAGATTTAAAGAATGATTTGCAAAAGAAAAAAGAGATGGTTGAACTTAGAATCAAAACACTTGAAAAACAAGAAAGTCAAATTAAGGAAAAGGCTAGTTCTGTTCAAGAAGAAGTAATGAAGGAATTAAAAGAAAAAAAGAAGGATTAAAATGACTAAGGGTGATGACAAAGTGGAAGAGATCATTGAAATATTAAATGAGCTTGAAGAAGACATTACTGTCCCAAGAAATGTTAAAGACAAAATAAAGATTGTGATGAATGTTTTGAAAGAAGAAGTTGATTTGAAGATTAGAATCAATAAAGTACTTCATGAACTTGATGAAATAGCTGATGATCCTAATTTGCAGCCTTATACAAGAACACAGATATGGAATGTTGTTAGCATGTTAGAGAAGGTATCTTAAGTTCTTTTTATTAATACTTCTTTTTTTGTGATAAAAGAATTTGGAATATAGATTGTATCCCCTTTTTCTGTTTTTATTTCTGTTTCAATTAGGGTTATTTTTTGTATTGTTCCTTCTAGACCATGAATAGTGATTTTATCTCCTTGTTTAAACATTCCTTTTTTGTAAATAAATAATCCTGCAAATGCATTTGGGATAAAATCTTTTATTGCTAAAATTAAAGATATTATAATTAATAGTAATATAAATGCTGAAATTATATTAAGAATAGTTGTTGTAAGACCAAGTTCAGTCAGGGCCCAAATAACAGCTATAAAATAGATAAAATATTTTGCAAAATTACTTATAATATTTTCAAGAGAGAGTTTTTTAATTCCTGCCTTTCTAATATTTTTATTTAATTCTATTTCATGAAGTATTTTTTGAAGGATTTTATATACAATTCTTCCTATAATGAATCCTATTAGAATAATCACAATTGCTATTATAAATTTAAGAAAGAATTGAGAAAACAAATTGTTAAAATATGAAATTATTTCTGCCATTAATTTGATAAATAATAAAAGGTTTATAAATTTTGTGAAAGTTAAATTTTTAAAAAAACAAGTAATATCATAATTAAAATGCCTACAAATGTAACAACTGGTTACGCTCGGTTGACACGCAATGTGCGACCTACGCTCACTGCGTTCGCTAGGTCCCACGGAGGAAAATATGCCTACAAATGTAACGATGGAATATAGTTTAGCTGAATTAGAGTATCAAAGAGCTAAAACTACTTCTGAGAGGCTTAAGGCTTTGCAGAAGATGTTGAGTTTGGCTCCGACGCATAAAGGGGGAGAAAAGCTAAGACAAGATATTAAAACTAAGATTTCTAAGCTGAAAGAGCAATTAAGAAAGGAAGCTAAGCAGAAGAAAGGTGCAAGCGGAATATCAATACCAAAAGAAGGTGCTGCACAGGTTGTTTTAGTCGGAACTACAAATACTGGAAAGAGCACTTTGCTGAAGAAATTAACAGGAGCCAGGGTTGAGATTGCTGATTATCCATTTACTACTGTTAAACCTGAGATAGGAATAATGGATTATAAAGGAATTAAGATGCAGATAGTTGAGATGCCTGCTATTGTTGAGAATTTTTCTGAAACTGAGAATGGAAATGCTTATCTTGGAATAATAAGACAAGCTGATTTAATGGTTTTATTGTTTAATAATGAAGAAGAATATAAATTATTACAGAAGGAATTAGCTGATATTGAAACAAAAAGAATAATTTACAATCCTAATAATAATATTAAAGAAGATGTCTGGAGAAATATAGGATTAATAAAGGTATATACTAAAGAGCCTGGAAAGAAGCCAAGCTATCCTCCTTTTGCATTGGACAAAGGAAGTACAATCAGAGATATGGCAAAACATATTCATAAGGATTTTATTAAGAAGTTTAGATTTGCAAGAGTATGGGGAAGGAGTGCTAAGTTTGGAGGGCAACAGGTTGGGATTGAGCATGAATTAGAAGATGATGATATTGTTGAAGTACATTTGAAATAGGTAAGTTTAAATAATACAAATAAATTTTAATTGATTAGGTGATTCATGATGGCAAAGAAAAAGGATTCAAGCAAAGATGAACAAATTGGTTTTCATAAAGGAGCTTTAGCTACTTTAGCAAAAGAAAGAGAAGAGATGCAGAAGATATTATCAATAGTTGAACAATTAATGCAGATGCATATTAAAGCATTGAAGGAATTAGGTGTTGATTTAGAAAAGGCTGCAAAAGAAGCTATAAAAGCTGCTAAAGGAAAAGGTGGAAAAAAGAAATCAATGGATGAATTGATTAAATAGATAATTCTTTATTTTTTAATTTTATTCTTCTATTAAAATCTTCATTAATCCCAAAGCATCAGTTTTCTCTATAACATAATTTGCTCCTTTTTCTATTGCAGTTTTGACTACTTCAGGTTGATCTGTTTTTCCTGAGTAAAGAATTCTTAATGGCGAAAGTTCCCTTACTTTCTCCAGCACTTCATAGCCTTCTCTTCCTCCTTCTGTGTATTCA
>JAHWIT010000116.1 GCA_019322455.1 Candidatus Woesearchaeota archaeon | reverse complement strand
TACTGCAGATTATATTGCATCATGGAAGGTTAATACTCACTAAAAAAATATTTTTTAAGAATTAACTTAATTTAAACTCTAATTCTTTCTTCTCAACATTATCATTAATCTTAGAAATCAGATCTTTTAATTTAACTCCAAACTTAAGTTTTCCGTCTTTGTTTGTTCTGACTGCGACTGTTTTTGCTTTTAGTTCTTTTTCTCCTACATTTAAGACAATTGGTATTTTTTCTAATTGGGAATCTCTTACTTTTTTTCCTGTTGTTTCTGCTCTGTTGTCGAATTCTGCTCTGATATTATGCTTCTTTAGTTCTTTTACAATGGATTGAGCATAATTATTAAAGGTATCATTAACTGCAATTACTCTGATTTGTCTTGGAGCCAGCCATAGAGGGAACCAGCCTGCAAAATGCTCTATTAAGATTCCTAAGAATCTTTCTATTGAACCATAGATTGCTCTATGCAGCATTACAGGTCTATGTTTCTTGCCATCTTCTCCTTCATATGTCAAATTAAATTTCTCTGGCATTGAGAAATCTAATTGAACTGTTCCGCACTGCCATGTTCTTCCTAAGGTGTCTTTTAAATGATAATCAATCTTTGGGCCGTAGAAAGCACCTTCTCCTGGGTTAAGTTTATATTTCATCTTCTTTTCCTGAAGAACATCTGCTAAGATTTTCTCTGCTTTTTCCCACATTTTAGGATCTCCCATTGCTTTTTCAGGCTTAGTTGATAATTCAACTTTATAGTCAAAACCAAATGTTGAATAAATTCTGTCTATTAAATCAAGAATTTCAATTACTTGCTCTTTTATTTGATGCTCTTCACAGAATACGTGAGCATCATCCTGAGTAAAGACTCTGACTCTAAACAAGCCAGACAATACTCCTGATAATTCATGCCTATGGACTAATCCAAATTCTCCTGCTTTAATTGGCAGTTCTTTGTAAGAATGTAATCTTGTTTTGAAGACTAATAGATTACCAGGACAGTTCATTGGCTTTACTGCATAATCTGCTTTATCTATTTTAGTAAAGTACATGTTGTCTTTGTAATGATCCCAATGGCCTGATTTAAGCCATAAAGCTTTATTCAATATAATTGGAGTTTTATTTATTTCATAATTAAGTTTCCTCATTTCAGAAGTCATAAAATCTTTCAATGACTCCCAGATAAAGTTTCCTTTGTCATGGAAAAAAGGCATTCCTGGAGCCTCATCATGTATAGAAAACAATTCCATCTGCATACCAATCTTTCTATGATCTCTTTTTTCTGCTTCTTCTAATAAAACTAAGAATTTTTTTAATTCTTTTTTATCTGCAAATGCAGTACCATATATTCTTTGCAGTTGGGGATTAGAAGAATCACCTTTCCAATAAGCTCCTGCTGTTTTCATTAATTTTATTGCTTTAACAACACCAGTACTTTTAACATGAGGACCTTTGCATAAATCAATAAATTTTCCATGCTTGTAAGCAGTTATTTTTTCATCTTTTAATTCTTTTATCAACTCTAACTTGTAAGGTTCATTCTTAAACTGTTTTTTAGCTTCTACAACACTTAATTCAACTTTCTTGAATTCAATATCTTTTTCAATTTCTTTATTCATCTCTTTTTCAATCCTAACTAAATCCTGAGGTGTAAAAGGTTCTTTTACATCAAAATCATAATAAAATCCTTCTTCTATAGCAGGACCAATGCCTAATTTAGCTTTTGGAAATAGTTTTTTAACTGCAGAAGCTAGAATATGAGAAGCGCTGTGTCTTAATATAGAAAGACCTCCAGAAGAATCAACTGTAATAATCTCAACTTTGGCATTTTTAGTTAATTCATAATCCATATCAACCATTTCACCATTAACTTTAGCTGCAACTGCTCTTTTAGCCAGTCCAATACCTATCATTTCAGCTAATTTCTGGCAGTCAGTGCCTTCTTTTACATTTACTTTTGTTCCATCTGGCAATGTTATAGCTAACATATTTAGAATAAGGTAAAACTACACTATTTAAAATTTGTGGTAAAATAAGGAATTTATCAAAACTTACTTTTTTTTAGAAAAAAAGTCAAGAGCAGGACAGCAGATAGTTCCCTGTTTGCAGTGAGGACATGCAAGCTTTCCATATATGAATGGATTAATAGCAAACCAGGAAAAGAGAGGATAAAGCATTGCTATCAAGATCCAGATATCAAAATCTCCTGAGACAATAAGAGCAATTCCTGTTATTAATGGAACTAGTATAACAAGAATCTGAGGAATGAAATCCTTAAAACTAAGCACTTTTTCACAGAATTTTTTAGGATCTCCTTTTTTGAAAAAGAATGGCACTATAGCTCCTTTGCCAAAAGCGCACAGTTTGCCATAATAAAAGCAATGAATGCATCCTTCTTTATAAATATAGAATTCAAGAAGGACAAGATATACTATAAATATAACTCCAGCAATCCAATTAAATCTAAACATTATATATGCTCCTGAGACATAAACTAAAAAAACAAAGATATTGATAAGAATAACCATCCATACAGGATAGCTGTCATAGATTTTTGATTTTTTCATATTAAGATTTTAGTATTGAAATTTATTCTAATTTACCAGTCGAATGTCCAGTGATCACTGGTAGCCATTTTCTTAAGAAGTTCTTTGTCTGCTTTCAATCTTCTGGCTTTTGATTCTATTTCATCTGCTATTTTTTTAACTCTTTCTCCATTAACATCTGTATCTAATTCCAGTAATTCGTATGCTTTTAGGATCTGATCATATTTTTTAACCTGCTTCTGGATATTGTTTCTTAATGAGTTTTTGCCTGCTTTTTCTTTTTTTAATTTTAATTCCATTTTTCTTAAAGATTTTAACTGACTGTAAAGTCTGGCTACACTCTTAAGAGCAGGCTCTGTTTCTTTTAAGAATGATAGAATTATATCTGTACTTTTATCAATATTAATGAACTCTTTTTTTGGCTTTATAATGCCAAGATTCTGCCAAATCTTCCATTCATTGATTGCCATATATGAATAAAATATATTTCGAGTATTTA
>JAHWIT010000115.1 GCA_019322455.1 Candidatus Woesearchaeota archaeon | reverse complement strand
TTTTGTGCTGCTTCAATAACCTCTCTTTGAGTCTGCAGTTTTTCTTCTAATTCTTCAGTTCTTTTTTCTTGTTCTTTTAATCCTTTTGAATAATCATCTCTTTCTTGCTTTAATTCTGCTAATCCCTTTTGTGCTGCTTCAATAACCTCTCTTTGAGTCTGCAGTTTTTCTTCTAATTCTTCAGTTCTTTTTTCTTGTTCTTTTAATCCTTTTGAATAATCATTTCTTTCTGCTTCTAATTCTGCTAATCCTTTTTGTGCTGCTTCAATAACCTCTCTTTGAGTCTGCAGTTTTTCTTCTAGCATTGAAGCTTTTTCTATTTCACCTTTTAATTCTCTAGCTATTGTAGCTTCTACAGCTAATGAATCTCTTTCTTGTCTTAAGATAGCAATTTCTCCTTTAGCTCCTTCTAGTTCTTTTTTCTGTTTCTCATAAGATTCTTTAGTTTCCTTTCTTACCTTATCTTCATCTAGAAGTTCTTTCAAAAGTAGTTCTTTTAGAGCAAATTGATTTTTTATCTGCTTTATTTCATCATCTCCTTTTGCTAGTCTTGTTGATAATTCATTTCTTTCTGCTTCTGTTTCTGCTAATCCCTTTTGTGCAGCTTCTATAACCTCTCTTTGTGTTTGTAATTTTTCTTCTAATTCTGCAACGTTTTCTACTTCTTCCTTAATCTCATGAGCTATCTGAGCTTCTATTTTTAAATTACCTATTTCTTGTTTATATCCATCTTCTTTTGCCCTATATTCTGCTTCCTTTTTTGCCAATTCTGCTGTTAATTCATCTTTTTCTTTTCTAATTGTTTTTAATGCAGAAGCATCTGTTTTATTCTCTCCTCTATCTGAACGAGGCTTAAATGCATCCAATTTTCTTAAAAGTTCATCTGCATCTGACATTTTATTGACTCATACCTCTGGCTTCCTCTAATTTTTTTCTTGCATCATCTAAAAAACTTTGATCAAATTGTGGATTTTGTGCAGCTTCTTTTTCAAAAGAACTAACAGCATCACTGTAGCATTGGATTGCTTCTTTTTCTTTTTTAAATACCCCCAATTCAACTAACGTTGTTCCAAGATTATGATAATATTCTGCCTTTCCATCCATCTCAGTAGCTAATTTTAAATGAGAAACAGCTTTTTCATAATATTCTTTTCTACTTAATCTTTTCCATCTAGGATTTACTAAATTCATTGCAAGACCAAAATGATCTTCTGCATTTCCTCTCATCTCAACAGCCTTTTCTAAATAAGGAAGAGATTTTTTAAGATATTTCTTAACTTCATTTAGATTCTTTTTTTGTTTTTCGATTTCTGCAGATCTAAGAAAATTCATTCCCATCCAATAAAAATCATCTTCTTCTCCTTCATTCTCAAGATAATTTTCTAATGCTGATTCAGTT
This sequence comes from Candidatus Woesearchaeota archaeon, assembly GCA_019322455.1. Taxonomy (GTDB): domain Archaea; phylum Nanobdellota; class Nanobdellia; order Woesearchaeales; family WJKL01; genus JAHWIB01. The sequence goes on along the minus strand of JAHWIT010000115.1, from coordinate 4,328 downwards.
TTTCCTATTAAATGACTGCCAATACATATTCCTTCTTTATAATCTTCAATAAGATTAAAATAAGCCTTTTTATAACATTCAAATTTTTCTTTTCCCTTTTTCAAATCTCCAATTTTAAGCCAAGTTTTTGCAAGGCCAAATCTTCCTCTATTATCTTTCTTTTCAAGAAGAACCTCAAAAATTTTAACAGCATTTTCATATGCTTGCAACTGTTCTTCTTCTTCTGCTTTTGAATTGCCTAATGAAAGAAAAGTATCTCCAAGAATATAGTAATCATCTCTAAATCCTCTTTTTTCAACAGCAATTCTAAAATGAGGAATTGCCTCTTCATTCTTGCCAAGAACCCATAAATTTATTCCATACAAACGATGATTCTCTGCACTTCCATTTACTTTAACCAATTCTTCTAAATAAGGAAGTGCTTCTTCCTTTTCCCAGAATTTATCTACTTTCTTTCTTAATTCACTTTCACGATTATATTTAGTCTTTACTTCTTCTAATTTTGATCTTGTTTGATCAAGCAAACTATAATCTTTTGCATTTTCTAAACATAAAACTGCTTTTTTATAATACTCTATTCTTTCTTTACTCTCTTCTATTTCATCTCCTAATCTTGATAAAATTTTTCCAAGCCAATCATAATCAGCTGGATTTTCTCTTCTATTAACAGCTTCTTCTAAATGAGGAATAGCTCTTTTATACAACTCTATTCTTTCTTTGCCTTCTTTTTCATCTCCAAGATTAGATAAAACTGCTCCAAAAGAAAAATGATCAGCTGTACTTCCTCTTCTATTAACAGCTTCTTCTAAATGAGGAATAGCTCTTTTATACAACTCTATTCTTTCTTGTCCTTCCTTTACATTACCAAGTTTTAATAAAGTTTCTCCAAGCCAAAATCTACAACTTTCTGTATTGCTCTTTCTAACTGATTCTTCTAAATAAGAAATTGCTTTTTCATAAAATTTTATTTCTTCATCATCACTTTGTTTTGTATCTCCTAATTTTGATAAAGCTATTCCGAGTACATAACAATTAGGCCCTTCTCTTTTTATATTAACTGATTTTTCTGAATAAATAACTGATTTTTCAAGCAAACCTACTCTTTCTAAAATTAATGCAAACCAAAAATAATCATCTTTGTTATTCCTTTCATTAACCTTTCCCTCTAATTCCTTAATTACTGTTTTATATAACTGGTTATCTTTTTGTTCTTTATTCAACTTTACTAATATATCCTTAAGCTCAGGAAAGCAAAGTGAATTTTCTTTCTTCTTAACACCCTCTTTTAAATTATTAATTGCAGTTTCATACAATTTTATTCTTTCATTTCCTTTTTTTGCATCACCAAGTCCTGCTGTAATTACACCAAAAAGATAATAATCCTCTTCATTATCTTTTTTCTTAACTATAACTTCTAATTCTTGAACTGTTTTTTTAAATTGATAATTGCCATTCTGTTCTTTATCCAGATTTAATAATATATCTTGAATCTTAGAATATTCATAATCATCACTTTTGGTTTTAATAGTTTCTTCAAAATGTTGAATTGCTCTTTCATATAATGCAACCCTTTCCTCTCCTTGTTTATAACCACCAAGTTTTATTAAATTCAATCCAAGAGAACGATGATCATACCAATCTCCTCTTTTTTCTACTGCCTTTTCTAGATAACTATTTGCCCTTTCATAAAATTGTAATCCTTCTCTTTCTATTTTATCTATTGCTGATGATAAAGCTGAATCTGCAGCTTTTTCTTTTTCTTTTTGATGTTCTGATTTTGCTAATTCTCTTTTTTGAACTAAGTCTGCTACTAATGACGCCATCTCCTTTTCTATTTCATTACCTAATTCTGCTAATAAGCAGCCAAATCCAAGATAATCTTCAACATCCTTTCTTCCTTCAACTAAATTCTCTAAATCTTGCATAGCTAATCCAATTAATGGATGATCTTTGTGTTCTATTTTTAATGATATTAAAGCCCCTTTAAGCTCATTATAAACAGAAAAGTTTGCTCTTTTTTTAAGACAATCACTTAAAGAAGAAATAGCCTTTTCACAAGCCTCTATTTTTCCTTTTTTCCCAATACCTGACTTTGATAATTCCATTAAATGTTTTGTTAATTCTAATACATTTCTTTCATATTCATTAACATCATTTTCTAATTTTCTAATTTCCTTTTCTCTATCTGAACGAGGCTTAAATTCATTCAATTTTCTTAAAAGTTCATCTGCATCTGACATTATTTTTCCTCCTTAGTTAATTTATCAAAGAAACTCCAAAGCTCTCTAATATCTTTATAATCGTCTGTTCTTTTATCAATATCTTCTGGAGAAATACCTTGTTTTATTGCTGTGTCATGATCTTTATAAGTATCAATAAATGTTTGCATTGCAGTAAGATCTTCTTGTTCTCTTTTTTTAATAGAAGCAGTTAGATTATCAAATTCTTGTTTAAGATATTTAGGTGCTTTATTTTCTTCAATATATTTTTTAAGTTGCGCCCACCCTCTTAGCATAACTTTTAGATTGTTTGGTAAAGTTACCTCATATTCTAAAGGATTATTCAAATTTTCTTTAACACTATCATATATTAAAGGAATTTCTAGTACTCTTGATCCTGTCTCATCCTCAAAATACTCAGAAGGTTCTGCAACTAGAACTTTCTTAATTTCTCTTATTCTATTTAGATATTCTGTCAATCCATGCCTTCTTGCATATCTGTCTAATGTTCTCCATCTCTCTTTAGAACTCATTCTTTTCAAAACCTCTGGCATCACAGAAATTCCTTCCAAGATATCATCTACACTTTTTCTATCATATTCCTCTTCAAATCTTTCAAATCCATAAGGTTTTGTAATCTCCTCAAACTTTGGTTTTTTATGAGTCAATCTTCTCCATAATTTTCCAAAAGCTCCTCTTTCCTTTCTTTCATCTTCAATCTCTTCAACCATAATCCTATATTTATCCATATCTGGAATAGGTTTTGCAATCTCTTTTATACGTGCTTGTGTACTTTTCTTATGCCAATACCTTAATTCTAATTTCGCACCAGAATCTAACGCACTTAAATCTCGCAAAGTTTCTACAAGTTCATCATAATAAGAAATATTTTCTGGATCCAATCCAATTGCCTTTTTAAAACCTTCAGCAGCAGTTCCTAATAATGAAATAGAATATGTTCTTCTATCTTCATCAGAATAAAAATCTTCTAAAGATTCTTTTTCAAGTTTTATTATCCTTTTACCAAATTCATAATATCTATCTGCATTATTTTCAATCTCTTTTAAAAAATCATTTAACATTAATTCCATTGTTTTAACGCTAGTAGCATATTTCATATCTTCAAGAAATAATTCTTCTAAATTATCAATAGGATCAATACCTACTCTACTTAATTCAGTATAAATCTTTGTTCTATCCTTTTCCAACACAGCTTTAATAAAATGTTTTCTATATCTTTTATTTTTTTTAAGGTCTTGTTTTAGAGATTCTCTGTTGAAATTAATTGCATCATCTATATCTATTTCTTTAGCATAATCAATAAATTTTGAATTAACAAAATCAAATTCTTCTGAATTAAGTTCACCCTCTTTCATGATTCCTTTAAACAATTCCAATTTTTCAGAGTCTTCAAAACTATTCAATAATTCATCTAAAATCATATATTTTACACCAGCCTCTCCATCAATAGGTTTTTTGTCAGGCAGTATAATAGGAGCATAAAATCTAATCCCTGAATCTTTAATAACAGAATTAAAGAGTTGAGCAGCATCCTCTTTTGCCTTTTTTTTAGTATAATCAAAAGCAAGTTTATATGTATCTATCTCATGCTCATTAAAGGTATTTTTTACATTCTCTAATAAGTTACTAATTCTTTCTTCAATACCTTCACTATTGCTGCTTTCATCTACCATCTTGCTCCTTCCTCTCAACAAATAGATCTTCCCGAGCTTTTTTTATTGACGGCAGTTGATTATTGATATACTCTTCATAAGCGTCTCTTCCGCCAAAGAACTCAAAACAACTTTCCCGAATAGGTACATATTCCCTATAAGCTTCAAGTAATTGATCCTTATATCTTTTTAATTTCATCTCATTTGCTTTTGTATGTACAGGATCATGCTTTTCTTTTTCTATCAAGTACTCATAAGCATCCAAATTTGAAGAACTTTTTCTCAAGCTGTCTTTAATAAAATCTCCAAATTTCTTTGTCCAACTAGAAAAGTTTTCTTTTACCCTTTCTACATAACGATGATTTTCAAAATCAATTGAAAAAACTTTATACATATCTATAAATATCTCTGGTATACCAGGAAGTGCATAAGGATT
>JAHWIT010000114.1 GCA_019322455.1 Candidatus Woesearchaeota archaeon | reverse complement strand
TTCCATTCAAAGAATATTTTTTTGCTGTCAAGAAATCCGACTTCTTCTAGAATTTTGTCTGAGATAATATGAAAGTGATCATTAGATAGAACTGTAAAAGGAGCTTCTAAAAGTTCTGGTTTTTTTGCTTTTTCGATTAGATTTACTTGTGTTTCTTTGATTTTTGTCCTTAATTGAATATTATCCCAAATAGCATCCCAGCTGCCTGCCCATTCTTTTACATTTCCTGCAATTGCCTTTAGAATATCAGATTCTCCATTTATTAATGCATCTGACGGGACTAATTCATCTGTTTTAGCATCATATTTCATTAAGTCTGCGAAACCATTTTCTAACATAGGATCTTTTTCCCATTCTTTTCTTACTTCAGTGATTTGCGTAATACGCCTCCATCTGTGCAAACCATCTGGAGACCTAACTGGATTTGCAACAACAATTAAATCAGTTGCTTTGAAAGAGGTTCTAGGAACGCCTAGATCATTAACAACTCTGTCAAAAACGCCATAAGGAGATTCTCCATGGATTGTTCCTGCAACTACATTAGCCATTGCTCCAATTCTCATTGCTTCATAAAGTGCTATTGCTTCTTTGGAACGCACTTCACCTATAATTAAAGCAGAGTCTCCTAATCTTAATGCTGTTCTAATACCTTCCTCTGCTGCAACTTCTGTTCCTCCTTTTGCAAGCGCTGATCTAACTTTCATTGACTGGATATTATAACCTAGTTCTCTTAATGCTCTTGTTGGCAGTTCTAAAGTATCTTCAACTGTTAGAGCTCTATAACGCCTCATCATTTCAACCATAACTGAACCAAGCAAGGAGGTTTTACCTGAACTTCTTGTTCCTGCAACTAACATTGTTCTTGTTCCATCAATTATAAATGAAAGAAGACCTGCTGTTAAAGGAGTCATCATTCTATTAACAATAAAAAGAGGAAATGTCCATGGTTTGTCTCTATGTCTTCTGATAGAATATGCTAATCCAGTTGGGTCTAATGGAGAACCAATTGCAGCAACTCTTGCTCTTGCTTGAGGAATTTCTATTTCTGTATCTAAGATTGGATTAGCTTCATCTAGTGGTCTGCCAGAAATCATTCTTAATTTAGATGCCCATGATTCTGCTTCTGGTATTGTTGGAACTATGTTTGTTTTGCAGTCTCCATAATCTGCATGCACTATAAACATAGGTATGTGACCCATTGGAGAATTTATTGATATATCTTGGATCTTTTCATCTTGCAATAAAACTTCTATTAAACCAAATCCAACAGAGTATCTGACTAGAATTTCTGTTAGTTCATCTATTTCAGATGGTTTTAATTTAATACCTCTGTAAGAACTAAGTTCTTCAATTAGATCATGACCTACATTATAGAAAACAGTTCTCATTCTTTCTGGATCTACAAATTCTTCTTTTTTTGGCTTGTGTTCTGCCATTATTTTTCTTGCTAAATCTAGAATATCATATTTTTCTTCTGAAAGTTTGAATTCAGGAGGAGTCATATGGTATAAATATTGAACATTGTTAGGAAGTTTGAATATTGTTATTTCTGTTCCTTTTTTTCCTAAGGTGTATGTTTCTAATTCCTCTCCTTCTTCTGGGAATTGAGCCATTAATTTTGTGAACATGAAATCAGGTCTAATTGTTGGCCTGAATATTCTTCTATAAACAGACCTATCTCCAAGCTTGTAGCCAGGAAGATATGGTTTAGCTATTATTATTAATCTTGTTTTATCAAGTTCACCTATCAAGTAATTGAGCAAAGCAATATATTTTTTTGCGCAATTAATATATCTTTTATCAACGGTTCTTTCTAGTTCTATGCTTTCTCTTCTTAGTTCTCTTTTTAATTCTACATATGATCCTAGAGGATCTTCTTTTAGAAGTCTAAAAATAAGAAGTCTGATTCTGGCATATTTATTATGGAACCATTTTTCACATTCAGGACCTGCTGAATAATAACTGAATAAATTTGTTTGTTTTGATAATTTGTTAGCTAGACTAGCAATTTCTTGTAAAAGCTGTGTTTGATAAAATTCATATTCATAATCTCTTTTTTGAACAAAAACAATTTTTGTAACAGGGCCTGTTTCCATTAAGATATTAATTGTTTTGGCCATTGTGGCTGCATTATCCTCAAGAGAAGGAATATAAGTTAAGGTTTCACAGTCTATTCTAAGAATGGTTTCTTCACCTTCACGGATAAGGTCGTATGAGTATGGCTCTGGCATTTAATCACCTTTTTTGATTTTCCTCTTGTTTTAATTTTTCTAGAGCTATTTCAATTAAATGAGATTTGTTCCTGTATTTCTTTTTGTCTTTAATTTCTGAATTAAGCCAGTTGATTAATTCTTGGTCAATTGTTGCAGAAATTGGTTTTTTTGCCATCTTGTAGCATTATTGATTATATTATTTTATAATACTTTCTATATTTTATATTATTTAATATATCTAATATTATTTTATAATATATTACTATTTAAATGTTTAATACTACTTTGTCATACTCACACAACTTTTTATAGCAAAAAACAGATGTTACTTGCAGAATATAAAAAAATGGAACAAATGGAGTATGGCGGAGAAGAAAAGCCAGAAAAAAAAGGCCTTTTTTCAAAGAAAAAACAAGAAATAGGTCTAAGTAGTTCTGATTTGTTAGAACAGATAAATAGTGTTGGAAGAAGACTAAGGCTTATAGAGAGCAGATATACTGATTTGAATAGAAAAGCTCAGGTTACTGA
>JAHWIT010000113.1 GCA_019322455.1 Candidatus Woesearchaeota archaeon | reverse complement strand
AGGGGATGATTACATGGGCGAACAGCTTAGAAAAACCTTGCTTGAAGTAGCTAAGAAAGAAAATAAAAGCAAGAATAAAGAAAATGTTAAGAAGAAAAATGGGAAAATGCTAAAGAAACTTCATGCTTTGGATGATAGAATTGAAGAATTTATTGATGTATTGGAAGATGAAATAATGACAGTTGAGGATAATCCCATGTTCGTTAAGAAAGCTCATCAATTACTTGCGGATATGTCTAAGGAATATTCTGAATTTATTATGGCATTACGGGCTATTGTAAATGCTGTGGATAGGAAAGGCCAAATTCTACCGTCTTTTGATAAACAGGAATCAAGGGTAAGGGATGTATTAGACGGTCAAGGAAACGGACCACCGCCAGCAGAGGAAGAAGCACCACTTGAGGAAGAACCACCAGAGGAAGAAGAAGATGATGAAGAATTTGTAATTGCCAAGAAAGGTAGTAAAAAGAAAAAGAAGAAGGGTGTCAAGGAAGCATTGGAATTATAGATATGGATTTACTTGAAGTTATTGATGTATTAGAACAAGAATCTGATAGTGTGTTACCTAAAGGACAAACTAAGGTAAATACTGATTTTTCTTTTGATGATGAGATGTTTTCCAAAATGGCTAATTTTATTATAAACTTAGATCCAGATAATCTTAGCGATGATCAAGTACAAGAAATAATTAATATGATAGAAAAACTTGAGATTGAAAATGACGATGTTAGTGAAGTTAGGAATCCAAGACTTGCGAAGCGTACACTTCAGACCAAGAATCAAGCTTCTAAAAAATGGTATAGAAAAAATAGGACTCAAATCAAAAGAAGAAAAGCAAAAATGAGAAGAAGTTCTGAAGGAAGAAAAAGGCTTAAAGCTAAAGAAAGATTGGCTAGTCAAGGTAAGACACCTACAGGTAGAAGAAAGGTTCGTTACCATCGTAGAAAAAGAAGTGATAGAGATAATAAAGAATAATTAAAAATCAGGAGAATAATTATGACAACATTAAATAAAATTGACAAATATCTTAATAAGATGGAAGAAAAGAAAAGTGATAAATTACAGTTTTTATATAAAACAGAAGACCTAGAAGGAATTGTTGGTTTTAAGACAATGCAAAGTTTGTTAGAAAAACGTAAAGTTGGTGGGGCTGAATATGATAAATTTTTTACAAAAATGTTAAAGAAATGGAAAGTGAAATCATATAAAGATCTTCCAAAAAATAAACAAGATGATTTTTTTAATGACGTAGATAAGGGATGGAATTCTAAAAAAGAAAAAGGGAAAGATGGAATTAATTAATAATATATAAACAACATAAAAAACATAAATGTAAATATAAGGAGAAAGATTAATGAGTGATATTCAACAAAAACTAGAAGATTATCTTAATGATAGGGATTCTACTGAATATTATCCAGACGAAGATGTATCAATGATGGATAGAATGGTAGAATTCATTATGAATCTTAATACAGATACTTTATCCGATGATCAAATTGAAGAAGCAGCAGATATTATTGATGAATTAGCAGATGAAAATTTAGATGATGCTCTTGGTGATGTTGATGAGGCTATTACTGCAAGAAAAGTTAAAATAAAACCTTCTGATAAGAGAAAAAGAAGAATGGAGTACAGAAGAAATAGAGCTAGTTTAAAATTAAAATCAAAGAAATTCAGAAGAACTACAAAATATAAACAGTGGAAAAGAGCTAAAAAGAGAAAAGCCGGTCAGGGTAAAACAGCAAGAGGAAAGAGAATAAGGAAGTTTATGTAAAAAGGAGAATGATATGAATAAACAGTTAATAGAAAAATATTTAGGTGAAAGTAATAGAAAATCTGCATATAAGGAAGATTTATCATATGCAAAGAAATATAAAAAAAATCCATTTTATGTTGATGAAGAAGATGGTGTAAAATATATTTTTGGTATGGGGAGTGGGTTTAGCTATTCTAGTCCTATAAATCCTAAAAAAGAAGTAGAAAAAATGTGGAAAGAAATGAAAAATAAATTAAAAATTAAGTAATGAAAAAATATATAAAAAACAAACACGATAAACAGTATATTCCTAAATTCCCTGAAAGGTATTGCGGTCAATATCCTATTGTATGTAGGTCTAGTTGGGAAGAAAAATATTGTCAATATCTTGATTATAATAATAATGTCATAGAATGGTCAAGCGAGGGGCATAGAATTCCGTATTTTGATGGTTTAAAAGGGAAGAATAGAATATATTATCCTGATTTTTATGTTATGTTTAAGAATAGAAAGAAGTTTATTGTTGAAGTAAAACCAGAAAAAGACCTTAGAATGCCTAAGAATAAAGGAAAAAAGAGTCCTAAGACTATGATGCTGAGAGAAACTACATTTCTTACTAATCAAGCGAAATTCAAAGCAGCAAAAGCATATTGTAAAAAGCTTGGGT
>JAHWIT010000112.1 GCA_019322455.1 Candidatus Woesearchaeota archaeon | reverse complement strand
TTCTGCAATATTCTGAATTTAATGAAAGAGCAAAAGCATGACCTAAATGCATAGGCCCAGAAGGACTAGGAGCAAATCTCATCACTACTTTGCCTTTTTTAGCATTCTTTAATTCAGGCAATCCTTCTTTCTTCTCAACTTTCTTTTCTTCTAATAACTCAGGAGCAGTTTTCTTTAATTCCTCAATCTGTTTATCCACAGAAATCTTATTTACATCTTTAATTATTGCTTGAATATCTCTACTTAATTCCTTTATCTTAGACTTTAATTTAGCATCTTCTGCTAATAATTTGCCAATTACAGCTCCTGGATTAGATTTTCCATTGAATTTTACTGCATTTTGTAATGCATATTTCCTAATTTTGTCTTTTAATACCATATTGGAATTAGATATCTTATAGTATTTAAATTTATTTAAATTAATAAAAAAAGAATTATTTACCTTTTTTTCACAAATAAAGCCCTAAAAACCAAAAAACTTATATAAAACAAGTAATAATATGTTTATTAACAAAATAGGTGATTAATATGCCTCAGCAAAGAAAAACAAAGATAATTCCTAATGCTCCTGTAGCAAGAATTCTAATGAATGCTGGTGCTAAAAGAGTTTCAGCAAAAGCAGCTGATGTGTTTTCAGATGTTCTTCATGAAACAGCTATAAAAATAGCTGAAAAAGCAGCAATGATAGCAAAGCATTCTGGCAGAAAAACAGTTCATGAAGGAGATGTTAAACTAGCTGCTAGGAAATAGTTCTAAAGCCTATTTAGAAACCACTTAACAAAAATAGTACTTTGTTCAAGAATAGCTGGAATAATTATAGTAGAAATCATCTTATCTCTCTTAACCACATTAATCCAATCTTAATCAATAATCTATTAAACTTATCACTTATCCTATAAGTTTTCTTATACAAATCATAATCAACTAAACCCATACTTTTCATTGGTGTTAGAATTCTATCATAAAACTGTCTTTTGTTATAAGAAAGCAGTGGAGCTTCTTTTTTAAAAGGCGATTTTTCAATTGTCTTATCCTCTAACTTACCTTCATGAAGCTGAGTAGCAAATATTGACATCTCTGTCTTGCCAATCTCTCCTCCATTCTCTTTTATATACCTAATCAGAAGTCTACCTACTGTCTCCTGCTGCTCTGTTGCAAATATTATCTTAAATATATCTTCTGGTAAATTAAATTGGTCAAATAATATAACCATTGTTCACCACCACCCAAATACAAACAGTTAGGTTATACTTATATATAAATGTTACTATTGTGTATACTAGGTGTTAAAGTAATACAAAGTTTACTCTAGTATAATTTTTTTGGAAACATTTAAATAATAGATAAATTGAAAATTTTTAACAAAGGGCTCGTTGTCTAAGATTCCCTGTAGGCAAAAAATATGAAAATCTAATTATTCCTAAAAAAATTATGGATCTTCCTTGGGAAACTAAAAAATTTTTAATTAGAGGTCTTTTTGATACTGACGGCACAATATTTGCAAAGAAAAACGAAGGATACAGATATCCTTATATTGGTTTTACAAGCAAGAATAAAATTTTTTTGAAACAAGTACAAATATTATTAAGAAAAAAAGGTTATCCTTTTTATACAAATAATGATAATCTATTCATGAAAGGAATAAAAAATATAAAAAAATGGATGAAAGATGTTGGAACATCAAATTCAAAACATAAATTTAAATACGAGTATTGGACTAAACATGGTAAATTACCCGCAGGTCTAAGGGCCAGTAGCTCAACCTGGTAGAGTGCTGCATTGGCTATGCGGAGGTTTTGGGTTCAAATCCCGACGAGTCCATTAATAAAATGCAAAAACTTATTATAATAGGACACAGAGGAGCAATGGCTCATAAGCCTGAAAATACATTAAGCTCTTTTCAAAAAGCAATTGAATTAGGAGCAGATGTAATTGAACTAGATGTATATCTATCAAAAGATAATCATGCAATTGTTATTCATGATAAATCTGTTGACAGAACAACAAATGGCAAAGGCAATGTAAATGAATTAACATTAGAAGAAATAAAACAACTAACAGTAGAAGAAAATGAAACAATTCCTACATTGCAAGATGTTATTGACTTGGCAAAAGGCAAATGTAAAATAAATATTGAAGTAAAAGATGAAAAAGCACTAGAAGAATCCATTAGAATTGTTAAGAAAAATCAGCTTGAAGATGAAGTTATTATATCATCATTTATACAGGATGTAATAAAAAAAAGCAAAGAAATTAATTCAAGAATTAAAACAGCTTTATTGTTTGTAACAGCAGAAACAAAACATCTAGAGTTAGCAAATAATTTAAATGCTTATTATTTGCATGTTCATCACAGCATGATTGATAAGGAATTTTTAGAAAAAGCTCATAATCTAAATTTAAAGATCAATGTTTGGGGTGCAAATAATAAAAAAAGTGTTAAGAAAATGGT
>JAHWIT010000111.1 GCA_019322455.1 Candidatus Woesearchaeota archaeon | reverse complement strand
TGTTTTACTATTTTAGGATCTCCGTCTCTTAACAAACAAAGATATTGTTCAAAATTTGTTAATTCTATCTCATAAAAGAGAGGAAATTTGTTCCAGATAGTTAATAATTTTTCATTTTTTATTTCTGCGTCTTTTATTTCTGAATAGATATGATAAGCAACTTCTTTTATTCCTGGGTATTTATTTAAAAAATTTTTATTTCGAAAAAAAAGAGGATATATTTCAAGCATTTCTCTAAATCTTTTTTTATTTGTAGAATCTTGATATAATCTTTGAGTCGATATTTTGATTTTCCTATCTAATTCTAGTTTGTTTTTTTTAGCTTTTTTTAAAACAAGATAATCTGAAGCAATTCCACTAAAATAAATTCCTGCTGAGATTAGGCTAGTCCATACTAAACTCTTAGGATCTATATCATCACGAAGAGTAATCAAACCAAAATAAGCTGGAAGAGAAACAATTAAACCGCCTAGTCCAAGCATTTTTAATGCAGATAGGTATTTTGGACAGCCTTGATTTAATGGATCAAGGTATTTTAGATGTCTTAATAATTTTTCAAGGCTCATATAGAAATATAAGGAAAAGAATTATTTAAAGATTATGTTCTTAAATATTTTAAAAAAAAGAAAAAATTATTTTTTTATCATTGCATAGATAAAAGCAGCTAAGAATCCAACTCCTAAGCCGATGAGTGTTCCTGCAGCTATCTGATCTATAACCAATCCAATACCAATACCAATAAGCAGTCCTGCTAGAACAAGTAATGTGCCTGTTTTTTTATTGTCTTTCATTAGTTTCACCTCTTTGTTTTATTTAAGATTTCGATTATATAAATATTTCTTTTATAAACCACTGGACATTAGGACACAACGTTTATATAAATATAATACTTATATACTTACATGAATTATAAAGATGTATTAAAAAATAAATTAAAGAGATACAAAAAAGAGGATATCATAATAACATATCATGCAATAATTAGAATTAGACAAAGACAAATAGATGAGAGTGAAATTATAGAAAACCTTTTAAATCCAAAAAGATTAGAGTATGCTATAAAAGGAGAAGCAGAATCTGAAGAGGAAGAAAAATTTGATTGCTATTTCGGATACAGCAACACATTATGTCACAGATATGTAATAGTGATTAAAAATAATGTTGTTGTAGTCACTGTTGTTAAAATAAACAGAAGATGGCAAAAAATAGTTGAAAAGAAATTAAAAAATAGGAGGATTAAATAAGATGATAAGGAAATTTAATTTTGATTATGATTATGAAAATGATAGCTTATTTCTTTATGATCCAAAATCAAAATCAAAGGCAAGCATTGAGATAGATGATTTTATAATTGACCTTAATAATAAAAAAGAAATCACTGGTATAGAATTACTAAATGCATCAAAATTCTTTAAAGGTCTTGACTTAGATTTGAAAGTTGATAAAAGCTTGCTTAAAGAAATAAAAGAATGTAAAATAGATATTGTTCCAAAAAATAATTTCATAGTTATAAAATTCATGATATTATTTGAATCTAAAAAACAATTAGTTACACCTGTTTATATTCCTACAATTAATGAGCCAAGTCCAGCAGTAGCTTATACATAATTCTTTATAAACCACTGGACATTCAGGCACAGAGTATATAAAGAATTAGAATATAGTTCTTTTATGGATGTTTTAGAAAAAGCAAAGATTTTAACTCATTCTGGAGAGTATGACAGCTGCGGGCCTAAGGCTTGCGAAGTAAAGGTTAATTCTGGTTTAGGGGGGATCTATCATGCAAAAGCAGAGCATAAGACCTGCAGATTATTTAAGACATTAATGGATAATAGCTGCAAGTTTGACTGCAAATACTGCGGAAATTCTTCTGGATGCAAAAAGAAAAAGGCTTCATATAAACCAAATGAATTAGCTAGTTTGTTTATGCATCTTCATAAAAGTTTGAGAGTTGAGGGATTGTTTTTGAGCTCTGGGATTTCAAATGATGCTGATTCTGTTACAGAGAAGATGCTGGAAACTGTTTTCAAATTAAGATTTGAATATAGGTTTAGGGGTTATATTCATTTCAAGGTACTGCCTGGAACTAGTTATGAATTGATTAAGCAGGCTTCTAAGGTTAGTACAAGGATGAGTATTAATCTAGAAGCTCCAAATAAAGGTGTTTTAGATGAGTTAAGTAGTTGCAAGGATTATAAGATTGATATTTTAAGAAGACAAGCATGGATTTCTAGGTTAAGTTCTAATCAAACAACACAGATGATTTTGAATAGATTAAGCACTGATAAAGATATTCTTAAGATGATGGATTGGGAATATGATAATTTAAACTTAAAAAGAATTTATTTTTCTGCTTTTAAGCCTGTTAAAGGAACTCCTCTTGAAAATGAAAAAGCTGAACCATTAGTTAGACAGAATCATTTGTATAATGTTGATTTTTTAAGAAGACAGTATGGTTATAAATTAAAGGAATTTGATTTGATTATGGAAAATGGAATGCTGCCTAATGAGGATCCTAAATTAGTATTAGCAAAAGCTAGTTTTGATGGAGCTGTTGATATTAATGAGGCTTCTTATTCTGAATTGATTAGAATACCTGGAATTGGGCCAAAGACAGCAAAGAGAATTGTTAATGGTTCAAGAATTAAGAAGTATGAGGATTTATATAAATTAGGAGGATGGGTTGAAAGAGCAAAGCCATTTATTTCAGTAGAAGGCAAAAGGCAGACAATGCTAGGGGAGTTTTAGAATTATTGCTTTATCTCAACATCTATTGAAGAATTTAAGTAAACTTCATTATTATAAATAAGATCTGCAGATATTTGATAAGTTCCTTCTCTAATTCCTCCACAAACATTGCATCTAGGAGAGGTGTAATCTACTGTTACTGTGTTTTTTCCTTTGTTTAAGTTTATTGGAAAGGTTTGATCTAATCTGTATCTAGATGCATGGATTCCATAAAATTTGATGCTTGCGTTTGCTTCTATTGGGCTGTTTATAATAGAGGTTATGTGAATTATTTCGCCTGAATGATAAACTTCTTTATCTGTGGTTAATGTTAATGAAGGTTCTATTACTGTCATTCCTTGTATTCCACAGCCGCTGATAAGAATTAAAATAAAGAAAAGAATTATTTTCTTCATCTTTTACTTTTTTCTCTTCTTTTTACTATTTCTTTTGCAGGTCTATTTCCACCAAACCTGTATCTGTTGATTCTTTCTTCATCTTCTCTTTTTTGCTTAATCTGTTCTTCAGTCAGCTCTGGCATTGATATATCTATGCTTGCTGGTTTTTCTTTTTTGAATTTAAGATATTTTTCTTTTTTTGCGCTAATTTTCTTTGGTTTTTTCTTATTCTTTTTTCCCATAATATATCACCTATTATTTGAGTTATTTTGCATTACTTATTTATAAATTTAACCAAATATAGATTCAATATCTTTCTTTGTTAATTTTTTCCATTTGCCTTCTTTTAAATAACCCAGATCTAATTTGCCAATCTTTATTCTTTTTAGGAATCTTATGTAAATATCTAATTCTTTAAAGATACGTCTTATAATTCTGTTTTTTCCTTCATGTATAGTTATTTCAATTAATGTTGGGTTTATCTTTTTTATTTTTGCAGGAGATGTTTTTCCATCTGAAAGTTTTACTCCTTTTTCAATTTGTATTATTTGAAGATTGGTGATTTCTTTTCCCAGTCCAACTAAGTAAGTTTTCTTTATTTCATGAGAAGGATGCATTATCTTGTTTGCAAAATCTCCATCATTTGTTAATAGTAGTAATCCAGAGGTGTTGAAATCAAGCCTTCCAACTGGGAATATTCTTTCTTTTATTTTGATATAACTCATTACTGTTTTGTATTTTTTATCATAAAGAGCTGTTACGCAATCAGCTGGCTTATGAAACATTATATAGACTCTTTCTTCTTTATTAACTAGTTTTTGACCTACATAGATTTTGTCTTTTTCTGAAGCTTTGTCTCCAATAGAAATAACTTTGTTATTGACTTTTACTTTTCCTTGTTTAATCAGTTCTTCAGCTTTTCTTCTAGAACAAAATCCATAATTTGACAATAATTTCTGCACTCTGTGTTCCATGATAAATGATTAAGTGTAGAAGAATATAAAGTTAACTATAAGTTTTAGGGCATCCTAAACAATTTTTAATGAATTATTATAATGCAGTAATATTTATATAAAACTAGCTTTTTATGTTTATAGACAATAATTTTAGAGATGTTATGAATGGGGAAAAATACAAAAGATAAAAGAGTAGCTCAGAAACGTATTGAAGTTGAAGATGTTGAAATAGTTTCTACTCTAAATCCTGGTGATAATAGTAGAGAAGTTGAAGAAAAACTGCCTGATGGTGCAGTAAGGATGGGAAAGACAAGAGCTGTTAGTAAGGAATATGTTGATCTGCTTGAATCAGCATTCACTGAAGTTCTTGGGAAAAAACCTGGAAAAAGAGTAATTGACAGACAGAGAAATCTTGCATTAATTTATTTTGAAATCCATAAATGTCTTAGTGTAGATCATACAGATGATTGCGCAGTTTATTCTGTTGAATCTCCAGAAGATCTTAGACAAAGATTTGTGGAATTAGCAGAGGATTATAAAAAAGAGATTGATAGTGCTGATCTTCCAATTATATCTCCTATAGCTCCTATAGCTCCTGTTGCTCCTATAGCTCCTGTTGCTCCTATAGCTCCTGTTGCTCCTCCTCCAGAACCTAAGCTTCCTTCACTTACTGATATAGTTGTTGAAGAAGCTGAAAGAATAGG
>JAHWIT010000014.1 GCA_019322455.1 Candidatus Woesearchaeota archaeon | reverse complement strand
TAAGATATATTATCCCAAATTCTTACAATTCCTTTTATGCATTACTTTCTGGATTAATAGCTGGCATAATAATAGGTTTATCAACAGAATATTATACTACTAATACTAAGAAACCAACTCAGGCTGTTGCAGAAGCAGCTAAAACAGGAGCAGGAACTAATTTAATACAAGGATTAGCCCTTGGTATGTTATCAACCTTAATACCTGTTTTAACAATATGTTTAGCTATTTTAATCTCATACTATTTTTTAGGATTATATGGTATTGCAATTGCAGCAGTTGGAATGCTTTCTACATTAGGTATAACACTAGCAGCTGATTGTTATGGTCCTGTTGCAGATAATGCCGCAGGAATCGCAGAAATGTCAAAATTAGGCTCAACTATAAGAAAAAGATGCGAAAGCTTGGATGCAATTGGTAATACAACTGCAGCAATAGGAAAAGGATTTGCAATAGGCTCAGCAGCATTAACTGCTTTAGCTTTATTTGCTTCTTTTACACAAGTAGCAGCTCAACTAACAGGCACACCTATAATAATTAATATAACAACACCAAAAGTAATTATTGGATTATTTATTGGTGTTTTAGTTTCATTTATTTTTTCAGCTCTAACAATGAAAGCAGTTGGAAAAGCAGCACAAAGTGTAGTCAAAGAAGTTAGAAGACAATTCAAACAAATAAAAGGATTACTACAAGGAAAAGCAAAGCCCGACAGTAACAAATGCATATCAATAGTCACAAATAATGCATTAAAACAAATGATACTGCCAAGCTTAATTACAATAATAACCCCTATTTTAGTTGGTTTATTTTTAGGAGTTGAAGCACTTGGAGGATTGCTAGCAGGAGTAATAGTCACAGGATTTTTAATAGCCATATTCATGGCAAATGCTGGTGCAGCATGGGATAATGCAAAAAAATATATTGAAGAAGGAAAATTTGGTGGGAAAGGTTCAGAGCCCCATAAAGCTGCAGTTGTTGGAGATACAGTAGGTGATCCTCTAAAAGATTGTAGTGGTCCGTCAATCAATATCTTAATAAAATTAATAAGCATTGTATCTTTAGTATTTTTACCATTATTCATATAATATGAGGTGAAACTTAATGGACAAGGAAGGCATAGAATCATTAGAAAAAGAAACAAGAGCCTTTAAAGCACCAAAAGAATTTAGTGAAAAAGCTTATATTAAAAGTGAAAACGAATATAAAAAAATATACAAAGAATCAATCAAAGATCCTGAAAAATTTTGGGCAGAAAAAGCAGAACAACTTCATTGGTTTAAAAAATGGGATACTATTTTTACATGCGACAAAGAGAAGGCTCATTTTACATGGTTTAAAGGCGGAAAATTAAATGTTTGTTATAATTGTCTTGATAGAAATCTTGATAAAAGAGGAGATAAAATAGCAATAATATGGCAAGGAGAACCAGAAGAAGACGTTAAAAAATATACCTACAAAGAACTTCGTTCTGAAGTTTGTAAATTTGCAAATGTTCTACTCAAAAAAGGAATAAAAAAAGGAGACAGAGTAGCTATTTATCTTCCAATGATTCCTGAACTAGCAATTAGTATGCTCGCATGTGCTAGAATAGGAGCAATTCATTCTATTGTGTTTGGTGGCTTTAGTGCAGAATCATTAAAAGACAGAATACTAGACAGTGAATGTAAAATGCTTATAACAGCTGATGGAAGTTTAAGAGCTGGAAAAATAATTGATTTAAAGAAAAATGCTGATTTAGCTGTAAGCAAATGTCCATGTATTGAATCTGTTATTGTTGTTAAAAGAGCAAATAATAAAGTAAACATAAAAGAAGGTCTTGATACTTGGTGGCACGATGAAATAACAGCTTCTGATATTAAGGATGAATGTGAAGCAGAGCAAATGGATGCAGAAGACCCTTTATTTATCTTGTACACCAGTGGATGTTGTCATGGTAGTTCTTTAATACAATTAGCAAATGGTGAGATTGTAAAAATAAAAGATATTGTTGATAAAAATATAAAAACTAAGGTAGTTAATATGCATCAAAATCCTTTTGTGCAAATACAAGACAATATCACACATCTTCACAAATATCCTAACACCGCGCTGTTATGCAAAGTGAGAACATCATCATTTGAAGCTGTTTTTACTCCAAACCATAGGTTGTTTTCTTTAGATGAATATGGAAATTTAGTAGAAAAAGAAGCTAGTAATCTGAGTAGAGGAGATAAAGTATTTGTAGTATCAAAAATAAATGTAGAAGGAGAAAAGCAAATATTACCACAATTTAAGCAAAAAAAAGAATATAGAAACAAGACAACTTACAGACCAAAAAATATACCAAGAAACCATAACTTTCTTACACCAGGTTTAGCACAGATTTTAGGTTATTTGACAGGAGATGGCCATACTGATAAAAGAAGCACAATCTTTACTGATAAAGATAAAAATAATTTAATATTCTATCAAAAACTAATCAAAAAAGAGTTAAATCTGATAAGCACCATAAGAAAAATAAATAGACAAAGGTTATTTGTTAATAGTTCTCTTTTTACAAATTATATAAAAAAAATCTTTCCAGAAATTATTTGTAGAAGCAGGAATAGAAGCGTTCCGAAAATAATCCAAAAAAGCGAAAATGAATGCATTGCCGGATTTTTGAGAGGTTTGTTTGATGCAGAAGGAACAGTAGGGCATAGTTTCATTAAATTATCCAATACCAGCGAAGAACTTATTAGATTAACACAACTGTTGCTTAGACGTTTCGGTGTTCTATCTAATGTTTATCCTGGAAAAAATAAAGAAAGAAAAATTAAGGATCGTAAAATAAAAGAAACTAAATTTTTAGATGTTATTATATCTCAAAGAGAGTCTCTGAATACATTCTATAAAAAAATCAGTTTTTCTCATGAGGTAAAGAAAGTAAAGTTAGAGGAATTAATGAAAAAACTTTCATCAAAAAAAACATTTCCAAAAGAAAGATTTCCTATTTTTTCTTTATTAAAAGAAATTACAAAAACTATTAAAATAGATTGGAAGGGAGAATTTAATGAAATTACCAAATTTGTTTATTCCAATCAAACTGACAGAAACGGATTAAGAATAATTAGAGATTTTTTAAATAGTAAAATCAAACAACCAAAAAAAATAGATAGAAAAAAATTGGAGAAATTGAAATTAATTAGAGATAAAATTCAAAAATTAATGAAATTTAAAGGAGCGCTATTAGAGAAAGTTTTAGAAGTTAAAAAAATAGATGATGAATCTGATTTTGTCTATGATTTAACAGCACAAAAAAATCATAATTATATAGTTAATGGGTTTATTACACATAACACAACAGGAAAACCAAAAGGGGTTTTGCATACGACAGGAGGCTACTTAACGTATGTTTATCAAACCTTTAAATGGATATTTGATTATCATGAAGAAGATATCTATTGGTGCACAGCAGACATTGGTTGGATAACAGGACATAGTTATATTATCTATGGACCATTATCTAATGGAGCTACAAGCTTAATGTTTGAAGGAGTTCCAACTTATCCTGAGCCAGACAGATTTTGGACTGTTGTTGAAAAATTTAAAGTAAATATTTTTTACACAGCACCAACAGCTATAAGAGCAGTAGCAAGGTTCGGTGATAAATGGCCAAACAAACACGATTTAAGCTCATTAAGATTATTAGGAACAGTAGGAGAACCAATAAATCCAGAAGCATGGAATTGGTATTACAAAATCATTGGAAAAGAAAAATGTCCAATTGTAGACACATGGTGGCAAACAGAAACAGGAGGAATTTTAATTACACCATTACCAGGAGCATTTAAATTAAAACCAGGCTCTGCTAACAGACCTTTTCCTGGAATAGAACCAGCCATATTGAAAGAAGACGGTAGTGAAGCAAAAGTTAATGAAGGAGGTTATTTAATCATAAAAAAACCTTGGCCAGGATTAATGAGAACAGTATATGGAGATCACCAAAGATTTATTGATACATATTGGAAAAAGTTTTCAGAAGTGTATCTAACTGGAGATGGAGCAAAAAAGGATGAGAATGAAGACTATTGGTTGATGGGAAGGATTGATGATATTATTAATATATCTGGTCATAGACTTGGAACAGCAGAAGTAGAATCTGCATTGGTTTCACATTCAAAGGTTGCTGAAGCAGCAGTTGTTCCAATGCCTCATGAGATCAAAGGACAGGTATTATACGCATTTGTAACTTTAAATAAAGGTGTGGAAAAGTCAGAAGATCTTGTAGAAGAATTAAGGCAACATGTTGCAAAGGAAATTGGGCCTATAGCAAAACCAGATAAAATTCAATTTGCAGATGCTTTACCTAAAACTAGAAGCGGAAAGATAATGAGAAGAATTCTAAAAGCCATAGCAGAAGGAAAAGAAGATGTCGGAAATATCACAACATTGGCAGATCCGACAGTTGTAGATGTTTTGAAAAAAGAAAGATTATAGATTTCTTGAAATTAATGCTTTCATTGCACGAACTGCTTTGGAGAGATCATTGTAATCTGGGATTCCTTTTGATTCTAATAATAATCTGCCTCTTTTACTAAATCTGCCTCCAATATAAACACAAATTATTGGTTTATCAGGATGCTGCTTATTAGCTTCAATTATTATTCTTGAATCTTCTTCTGAATTAGTCATTGTTTGAAGGGTTTGGATGACAATCAATCCAGAGATATATGGCTCATTAAGCAGAATATTAATTGCTGCTTCATATCTTTCAGGCAAAGCATCCCCAACAATATCTAATGGATTCCTTCTACTATAAGCAGGATGCATTTGGCCAGTTTTCTCTAGCTTTGTTAATGTACTTTTTTTCAATTCAACTAAATTAACACCTAATTCACTACAGTAATCAGCAC
>JAHWIT010000110.1 GCA_019322455.1 Candidatus Woesearchaeota archaeon | reverse complement strand
TTAAATTTTAAATTTATTTTTGAGGTAATTATTATAAACAATAAATTTATATTATCGAAAAATAAAATATAATAAAAAGAGGTAATTGAATGAAAAATCAATTAATTGCTGGGATATTTTATGAAATAGCTGATATTTTGGAAATGCAGAATGTTCAGTGGAAGCCACGGGCATATAGGCAAGCTGCACGAGCAATTGATTCATTGCCAGAGGCTATAGAAAGTGTTTATAAAAAAGGTGGGATAAAGCTTCTTGAGGAAATACCTGGTGTTGGAGAAGGTATTGCAAAAAAAATAATTGAGTTTTTAGAGACAGGGAAGGTTAAAGAATATGAAAGATTAAAGAAAAAGGTTCCTTCTCATATTAATATTTTAATGAGGATTCCTGGAATGGGTTCTAAGAAGGTTAAAAAACTTAACAAACTTCTTAATATAAAAACTGTTGCTGATTTAGAAAAAGCTGCACGAGCTCATAAGATAGCAAAGATTGAAGGATTTGGAGAAAAATCAGAACAAGATATTCTTGAAGGCATTGCTTTGATGAGAAAATCAAGAGGAAGGATTCATTTAAGAGAGGCAGAAAGGATTGCGAATAAGATAATATCTGGGTTAAGAAGATTAAAAGAGGTTAAGAATATATCAACTGCAGGTTCTTTATTGAGGAAGAAAAAAACTATTGGAGATATTGATATTCTTGTTTCTTCTGATAAGCCAAAAAGAATAATTGATACTTTTACAAAACTAAAGGATATTCAAAAGGTTCTTGCAAAGGGCCCGACAAAAGCAACAATTGTTTTGAAATCAGGAATACAAAGTGATTTAAGAGTGTTGTCTCCAGAGTCATGGGGTGCTGGCTTGTTTTATTTTACAGGAAGCAAGAATTATAATATTGAGATGAGAAAGATTGCAATCAAAAAGGGATATAAATTAAGTGAATATGGGTTGTTTGACAAGCAGACAGGAAAGATGATTGCTGGGAAAACAGAAAAAGAAATATGCAAGAAATTAGGGGTTAAGTGGTTAAAACCAGAACAAAGAGAAAGATGAATAAAACAATAATCTATATATTGATGTTGTTTTTGTTTTTACCTATTTCATTTGCAAGTATAACAGAGATTTTGGATCAAGCTGTTCCTGTTTCTTATTGTAATAATAGATATGAATTAGAGGCAATATATATTTCAGACAATCAAGTCAAGTTCAGATTAAATAATGAAACTTCTGATATACTTGGACGTCATGATTTATTTGAATTTAAAGAAGGTTCAAGCATTTATGTAAGGGAGATTTTAGAAGAGGAAGTAAAAGAAGGTCCTGATAGGGTTTCAATAAGATTTTATCCTGAAATCTGTGAAGCTGTAGAGGAAGAAGTAATAGCAAATTTTACAGAAGAGATTGTTAAAGATGTTCCTGAAAAAGAAATAATTGAAGAGGAAGAGCCAGTAGATGAAATTGATGTGATAAAAAAAGAGCTTGAAAAAGAAGTTGAAAAGCTAAATATATTAGAAATAATAATAAATTGGTTTAGGAAGATATTTAAAAGATGAAATTCTTAAAACTTGTTGAAATATTTGAACAATTAGAAAAGATTAGTTCAGGCAATAAGTTAAGAGAGATTCTTTCTAAGTTTTTTAAGAAGATATCTAAGTCAGATATAGATTCTGTTGCTTATTTGACTCTTGGAAAGATTGATGCTGAATATAAAAAAACAGATTTAGGATTAGCAGAAAAGATGGTTATAAGAGCATTGGCAAAGGTTTCAAATAAAAATGTAGATGATGTAAAAAATCTTTTAAGGAAATTTGGTGATTTAGGATTAGTTGCTGAGAAGGTAATCAATCAAAAAGGCAAGCTTAGTGTGAAAGAGGTTATAGAAACATTAAGAAAGATTTCAATAACTTCTGGGACTGGCTCTCAAGAAGAGAAGATAAATCTTTTAATTTCTTTATTGAAAAAGGCAAGCTCAAAAGAAGCAAAATATATTGTAAGAATTTCTTTGGGAAGATTAAGACTTGGAGTAGCAGCAGCGACTATTTTAGATTCATTGGCAATAGCATTTAAAGGAGTTAAGGATAAAACTGAATTAGAAAGAGCTTATGAAAATATTTCTGATATTGGATTTATTGCAAAATTAGCTGCTTCTAAAAAAGCAATAAAAGTAGGAATTAGTGTTGGAATTCCTATTAAGATGATGTTAGCGCAACGAATTAAATCATTAACAGAAATGCAAAAGCATATTCCTGGCAAGATAACTGCAGAAGAAAAGTATGATGGAGAAAGGATGCAGATTCATAAAAGAGGAAAGGATATTGTAATGTTCTCTAGGAGATTAGAGAATATAACTCATCAATATCCAGATGTTTTGGAGTCTTTGAAGAAATCAATTAAAGCAAAGGAGTGTATTATTGAAGGAGAGGCTGTTGCTGTTGATAAGAAAGGTAATTTACAACCATTTCAATTATTAATGCAAAGAAGAAGAAAATATAAGATAGAAGAATATGCTAAAAAGGTTCCTGTTAATTTATTTTTATTTGATCTTATTTATTTGAATGGAAAATCATACATAAATGAACCTTATCCAGCAAGAAGAAAAGTTCTTGAGAGAATAACAAAGCAGTCTAAGATAACAAAATTAGCAAGACAGATTACATCAGAGGATATTAATAAGATTCAGGATTTTTTTGAAAAATGTATTAAAAGAGGAACAGAAGGAATCATTGCAAAATCAAATGCAAATGATTCTGTGTATAAAGCAGGAAGTAGAGGATGGTTTTGGATTAAATGGAAAAAGGAATATGCAAAGGGTGTAAAAGATACTTATGATTTAGTTGTTGTTGGAGGATTTGCAGGAAAAGGCAGAAGATCAGGAACATATGGTGCTTTATTATGTGCAATTTATAATAAGAAAAAGGATCAATTTGAGACTTTTACAAAATTAGGAGCTGGATTTACAGATAAGGTTCTTGCGCAATTACCAAAAATTCTTAGGAAGTATAAAGTTAGTAAGAAGCCAGCAAGAGTTGTTTTGAAAAAAGAAATAAAGCCAGACTATTTTTTTGAGCCTGGAGTTGTTGTAGAGGTTTTAGGAGCAGAAATAACTAAAAGTCCATTGCATTCATCAGGATATGCATTAAGATTTCCAAGATTTATTAGATTTAGGGATGATAAGAATCCTGAGCAAGCTACTTCTAAAAAAGAGATTGAAAAGATATAATATATAGGTGAAATAATCTGCTGAAGAAGGATAAAGATATTTTTTTTTCTTTTTATTTACCTATTTACTATACATAGCAAACCCTTAACCAAAAAAGTTATTAAAGGATTTTTCCCTTTTAGAGAATAATATGAACAATTATACAAATATAGCATTGCCAAATGATTTAGTTGCAAAAATAGACGAAATAATTAAAAAATCAAATTTTGGTTACAGATCAAGAGGGGAATTTGCAAAAGAAGCAGTAAGAATGTTGTTAAGAACAATTAAATGAACTTTTTCTCTTTTTGTGATAGGTAATTAACCTATCTGTGCATGGGTTACCGAGAAAGATTATAAGGAACTAAACTTTCTTATTTTTAAAAAATGAGGAAATATACAAACATAGCTTTGCCTGATGATCTTGTTGAGCAGATTGATATTATAATTAAGAAAAAAGGCTATGGCTATAAGTCAAGAGCAGAATTTGCAAAAGAAGCTATTAGAAATCTGCTTAGAGAGATTAAAAAAGATAAATAAAGCTGTGTTGAAATCCCTAAATTTTTCTTACTCGAATTTCTTCTAATAAATGCTGTTAAATTGATTTTAAAATTGTTTTCGAGCATCAGGTGCAGTCTTACGAGACGCTTATTAGAAAAATTTGGCCAAAGGCCTTGGGATTTTTACACAGCTGAATAAACTATTTTATATCTGTGAATAATGTTTCTTCTGGATGGACAAATATTCCTTGATCAGTTATTTCATAGTATTTTATCTCTTTTTCGTGTTTTGTTCCTCTCATTTTTCTTATAGCAATTCCTGGAGAGAATTTGCTTCCCTGCCTTACAAGATATAATACAATAACTCCGTCAACAACAAATTCTTCCATTCCATATCTGCTTAAGTCCATACTTCCTTCTTTTGTTTCAGAGATTAATATTGCAGTGCAGCCTAGAGCAGACAATGAATTAGCAATCATTGCCAATGCTTTTCTTCTTTCATCATCATCCTTTAACAGCATTGTAAGAAGGTTTATGCTGTCGATAACAACTCTTTTGATTCTTTTTTCTTTTACAATCTCTTCTATTTCTTCTACAATATTTTTAATGCTTGCATCAACTTTTGTCATGTATTTTTTAAGGCCTGCGATAGGGCCTCCTATTAATATAAATCTTCCTGTTTTTTCTGCATGAGTTAAATCCATTCCAAAGTTTGCCATATCTTGGTAGAATTTTTCTTTTGTTTCTTCTAATGTTACATAAAGTCCAGGCTCGTTGAATACCATAACACCATTGTACAAAAACTGCATGCTTAAAATACTCTTTCCACTGCCGCAAGGGCCTGATAAAAGAATATTTCTTCCTTTAAGCAGGCCTCCTGATAGCATATTATCTAAACCTTCAATTCCTGTTTTGATTCTCATTCTGATAACCTCCTTAAAACATGTCTTTTTCTTTTTGTAAGAATTGGTTTTATTTTAGATAAAAAGAAAAAAAATCCAATTCCAAATATTAATCCTGAAAAATGCGCAAGGTTTTGTTTGATTGAAGATACAAATTGCTCACTTTTTGAACCGTAAGAAAAATAATTTGTAATACTGCTCAGAAAGATAATAATGATCAATAAAACAATGATATACCAAGATTTAATCTGAAATTTTTTTATATTTTGTGTTATTAATCCAAATCCTCCAAAAATGGCATTTGATGCTCCTAATGCAGTAAAGCTTAGTATAAGCCATATTGGAATTACTGATAAAAAACCAGATGAAAGATATGTCGATGAGAAATCATTAAAAGCTGTTTTTAATTCTCTTGCTATAAAAGCAACAAGACTTAGTCCTATTATATTTTCAATCAAATGTTTTGTATTTAAATGAGTAAAAGGATATGTAATGAATCTCCATATTTCAGATATTTTTTCAGGATTTAATGACAAAATTTCGAATCTATTTGGAATAAAGAAAATACTAGAATATATTATAATTAGTATTGCAGCAAATATCAGAATCTTATTCATTGCCTTCCTCTCAGAACAAATTTCTTTAATTTGTTTTTTACTTTTCTGATGTAAGCTAATAAGAAAGCACCTACTGCAATAATTCCTGCTCCTACTCCTAATTCTATGATATCCATAAAAATATAGAAAAAAATGATTATAATATAGTTTTTTTATCTTCTATCTAAAGATAATGTTTTTTACTTGATTCTTTGTAAAAAAAATGAATATATACTTTCTATATTTTATTGATTTGTAATAATGATTATCGATAGGAGTGAGGGTTAGTAATAAGAGAATCATATTTAATTTTCTTATATTGACCCCTTATGGGGCGGCGGTAACTGAAAAGAGGAAGTGTGATGGGACAAATAAATACTGACCAAAAAAAAGATGAAATTTTTATTTCTACCTGTAAATCTCTACCAAATGATTATAAAGAAAAAATAATAAACTTGTTGAAGAAAAATAATTCTGGTTTGACAATTGCTGACATTGCTAAAAAAATTGGAACTACACGACATACTGCTTCTATTATACTTGCTGAATTAAGAGGAGCTAATCTAATTGAGATAAGAAATGTTGGTATGGCAAAATTGCATAATTGGAGGGATATCAAATCATGAAATTAAAATCCTATTTAACAAATCCAATTATTATGCAGTTGATTACCTTTTTCTGTGTTGAATTAATGATATTTTTACCAATAGCTTTTGCAGATACTGTTAATCCAGTTACTGTTGTTGAAGAACCATCTGTTGAAACACCTCCTGAGCAAACTTCAGATGAAGAATTGTCTGATGAAGCCACTTCTGAGCCTGAGCCAGAAGAGCCTGTTGAAGAAACTCCAACAGAAGAACCTGCTGATGAAGGGCTAATTGATGAGGAACCTGTAGAGGAAGAATCTGTAGAAGAACCTGTTGAAGAAATACCTACAGAAGAACCTGCTGATGAAGGGCTAATTGATGAGGAACCTGTAGAGGAAGAACCTGTAGAAGAACCTGTTGAAGAAACTCCAACAGAAGAACCTACAGACGAAGAACCAATTGAGGAAGAGCCTGTCGAAGAAACACCAGTTGAAGAAGAACCTACAGACGAAGAACCAATTGAAGAAGAACCTGTTGAAGAAACTGCAGAAGAGGAACCTGTAATTGAGGAAAACATAACAGAACCTTTGGTTATGAACATTAGTGAACCTAATGTGACAGAAGAGATTCCTGTAGAAAACATATCTGAGGAAATCATAGAAGAAATAAATATTACTGAGGAAATCAATCTAACAGAAGAGCCTTTGATTGAGGAAAATATTACAGTTATAGAAGAAGAAACAATTCAATATGATGCTGTTGTTGGTCAGCCTGTTAGATGGAAGAAAATAATCAAATTAAGTGGAAAATCGGATAATCTAGTAGTGGAACTTCCAGATGATGCTTTTGATATTGAAATTGAAGAAATTGAAGATGGTATTGAAGAAGAAGTAGAAGATATTTCTATTATGCAAATTAATATTTATGGCGCATCAAGTTCTGATGATGAAGATATATTAATTGAGGATGAGATTTCAGAAAAAAAACCAAAGAAACTAAAAATTAAAGAGTATATCAAAGAAATAGAAATTGAATATTATACAGAAGCTCCGCAAGCTGTTGAAGAAGATATTTCTGATTATGAGAAAAGAGTTACAATAAGTTCAGATAATCATTATGAGGATGTATTAGCTAATATGACGCTGCCTTCAGAAGCACCTGCTGAAGCTGTTCATCTTTATCATATTGTAGATGGTGAAAGACAAGAGATTGAACTTGATCTTTATGATACAGATGGCAATGGATTAATAGATTATGTTGAATGGATTGTTCCTCATCTTTCTGAGCAGGTATTTGAGCTTGAGATTATTATATTAAATGTGCAGAGCTATCCTATTTTAGGAGGAAATTGGGAAGTAAGATTCACTACAGTAGGACAAGCTGATTTAACAATTACTGCTGAAGAAAATACAGATTTTGAAAATGTTTTGGAATTTATTGAGTTAAGATGCGGAGATAATATTGTTACTACAGAACTTACAGATGGAAAGATCTTTGTTCCAGATTATACATGCAATGAGACAGGCTATGAGATTTCTAGAGTTTTAGAGATGGGCAAACACACTTTGAAATTTGATTTTGGTGGTGTGATTGCTTATGCTTACAATGATTTAAGCATGTCTTTAGATTCTCCTGGAAATAATACATGGGATACTGACGGAACAGTGTCTTTTAATTGCACTGTTCAGATTAATGAGTCTAATGAATCCATAACAAATGTTTCTTTATGGGGAAACTGGAATTCAAGTACATGGCAATTAATAACAACAAATACAACTGCTGTTTCAAATGCAACATCATATCAATTTGATACCTCGCTTCAAAATGGAACTTGGCTTTGGAATTGTGAAGGTTATACAAACAATAGTGAAAGCACATTTGCTTCAGCTAATCGTACTATAAATGTTGATTCTGTAAATCCAGTTGTAAATACACTAGATAATTATGGAAATGATACTTGGACAACTTCACAAACAGTAATATTTGGATTTAATGCAACAGATGATAATACAGATACTTGTGTATTATACCATAATGCATCTGGATGGG
>JAHWIT010000109.1 GCA_019322455.1 Candidatus Woesearchaeota archaeon | reverse complement strand
GGCATATCTAATACAATCAAATCAAGATTTTTTTCACTTATTCCTTTTGTTACATCCTTATTTTTTACACTAACATTTTTCAAATCAAGATTTTTTATATTCTCTTTAATAATCTTGACAAATTCCTTCCTAATTTCATAAGTGATAGCCTGTTTTGTAATATTGCCAAGAATACAAGCTAATGCTCCTGAACCACCACCAGCATCAAGAACTTTGCTGTCTTTATTCACCCCAGTTTCTGTTATTATTACACCAGCATCTTTTAAAGTAATAATCTGTGCTCCTCTTTTTATTCTCTTAAATTTATCAATAAAATCAGCAGGAAAAATAAAAAATTCCTTTCCAGTATTTGTTTTAACAGTTCCTTTTTTCTTTTTCAAATCCTTTGATTTAATAAAACCAAATTGAGTATGTAAATCCTTTCCTACATCCTTAACATAAAATTGTTTTCCTTCTTTTGCTATTAATATTCTAGATTCCATTTCTCAAAATAATATTAAATAAGTTATATAAATGTTCTTATTATTATTTCAAAACATTTATAAATTAAAACAAATAAAATTCTTTTTGAAGATGGCAGAAGAAAGAATTCCTCAATGTTGTAAGGGTTGCAATTCTTGGGAAAAACATAGAAATGCTTGCTGGTATTATTGGGAATTAAAAAAAGATTGTACAATGCATTCTGATAAGCAGTGAAAATAAGCAATAAGATTTATAAATAAAAGATTTAATTCTTTTACCATGGCCCTGTAGCCTAGTCTGGATAAGGCGACAGCCTTCTAAGCTGTAGATCGCGAGTTCAAATATCCCAGAGGGAGACCACAAATCCCCCAGGATTTGAGAGTCTCGTCAGGGCCGCTTTATTTCATTTGCGGAGGTGCCCAAGCGGCTAAGGGGAACGGCTGCAACAGGACAATGAGGCTTATGCCGATGATAAAATCCTGAAGATCCCGTTTATTCATGGGTTCGAGTCCCATCCTCCGCTTTTTTAATTTAGGTGTTTAAAATTATACAAAAAATCAATCATATTGCTGTAAAATATAATTTATACCTATTTTCCTCAATAATAATTGCCTTGTTTATATTCTTAGGATCAATAACACCTGAAACAGGAGGAGAATTAATAAAAAATTCAGGATTTCCTGCTCATATGTTTTCTTATTTTGTACTGTCTTCTGCGGTCTTATTATATTTTTCAGCTAAAAATTTTCAAAAACCATTTATCAAATCAGCATTATTAGCAGGATCATATGGTTTTTTTATAGAAATTATACAATTTTTCATTTCTTACAGACATTTTGAAGTTTTAGATATAATAATAAATTTTACAGGTGCTTTTTTAATATTCTCTTTTTTATTATATAAAAAATCTAAGAATTAAGGCAGCCAGGTATTAGGATTCTTCAATTTCTGAGGCAAATATTTTTCAATAACATAATTCAATCCCCATTTAGCAAGAGCCTGCTGTTCTGCTCTCACCTTCATCTGAGCCATTTGTTTCAAAGCCTTTTGCCATTCTCTGTGATGTTTAATAAAAGGATCATTCTTAAGTGCATCCTTTAACCTCTTTACATCTACATCCTTCAAAGGATGAGAAGGAAGCTTATACTCAATTATATCTTGTGGTGTTATACCAATAAATTTTGCATTAGGAACACAAAAATACTCATTAATATGAGCAGCATTGCCAGAACCAACCTTCAATGTTCTGTAAATATTTGCAAATCCATAAGGATCACCGTCAGTAAAAACATAAACAGGTATCTTCCTATCTTCACTTAATCTTCTGATAAATCTTCTGCAAGCCCTTGTAGGAACTCCTCCCATACTAACCAAAATGCAATTTGCCTTTTTCCAGTATTTGTGTTTAACAAGTCTTTGAAACATACCAGCTGTTTCAATTGCTAAAACAAATTTTGCATCTGTCTGAAACTTCAAATGCTCGACAGAAATAGGAATACTATAAGCTCCACTTCCAAATTTAGTGCAGTCAATCTTAATCTCTTTTTCAGTATCAGGATCCTTGTCTATAACAATTAGTTTTCCAGCTACTTCTCCTCCTTTTTCTTCTGGAATAAAGCCAAGCTGCTCTCTATTAACCATTAACATAGCTTCAATATCATCCATAACAGTATCTGATTCAGGTTGTTCCTTAAACCTAGCTTCAGCCCAATTTTTGCTTATATAATAAGCCTCTCTCTTTGAAGCAATATCATCCTTTTCAATCAATTCCTTGCTCAAGACCATCATTCTAAGGGTCTGTGCAAAAGTTTTAACACTTGCAGCAGTTAAAGCTCTTATCTTCTTCTTTCCTAATAATTCAAAATAGCCGTCTTTCTCATCATATTTTACATTATTCAAGCTTCTTAAAGGAGATTCTAGTTCAGGACTTTTCTTCTTCAATATTCTTTTATAAATCCCGCTTGCAATATCCTTTATCAATGGAATTACATTTGTTCTAGGCTTTCCCACTTTTCTCACCTTCTTCTAATGCTAAACTCTCGTCAAAATCTGAAGCATCCACTTTAATCTGATCAAGTTTTCCTCTTTGTTTTTCCAATAATTGCTTTAATAATTTCTTTATCTTTTCTTCATCAACTTCTGTTAATTTTAATAATTGTTTTAAAGCATCAGCAACATGAGGTATATATGTCTCAATATAGCCTCTTTTTTTACCTTCTGCAACAATCCTTATTTTCTTTTTAACATACATTGCCAGTTTTCTTCCGCATTCCTGGAGTGCAAGCTTGATCTCTTTTATTATTTCAGGATAATGAGCAATAGCCTCTTTGCTTTCAGAAGTAAAAGGAACCCATACAGAAGCAATATGTAAAACCAGAGTGCAAGGACCTATAGGCAATGCGCCTCTGCTTTGGCTTAATCCATAACTCCTCCAATTTGTTGCTAAAACTGATTTTGTTACAGCACAAGCTCCTTGCTGATAAAGCAAAGGCACTCTATTTGCATATCTTAATAATTTTATCTGTCCTTCAACCTCTTGTTCTCCTCCATAAGCAATTCCTGCTTCAATAATAAAAGGATTTCCTCTGTAAACAGCTGGCGGCCTTGTAACAGCAGCATAAAACTCTGCCTTTATCTCCTTTCTTAATCCCTTTTCAAGAGCCTCAGCTCCAATTGGACTTATACAATCAGTAGGAGGATTCATTATCTTTGTCTTCTTTATACCATGCTCAAGCTTTTCAGCCATTTCTCTTGTTACTTGTTTAGGTTTTGTATCAGGCAATATCGAAGCATTTTTGCATATTTCATGAGAAGTCCCGCTGCCGACTCTTGAGAAATCAGACATTAAAAAACCATGTACTGATCTTGCTTTAGTAGTGCTAAGCATTTTTATTAATCTTCCAAGTTCAACACCATAAGGATGAGGCTTAATCTCTTTTTGCTCTTTCGGCAGCTCTTCTACTGCTCTTGGAAAAATCATCTGCTTTGCTTCTGGATTAGTATAAATTATTGTTACATGGGGATTAACAATAGCTGTTTGTTTTAGATATTTATCCACGCTCTGTCCGCCAGATTGGTAACTTCCTTCTAAATCAATCTCAACCTTAGTTCCATGATCCTTGTTCCATTCCACTTCTTTTTCATTAACAATCTTTGGTTCATTCTTTCTAGTATCAATTATTAATTCATAATAATGAGCAGGATGTTTTGGACTAATCTTAGAAATAATCTTAACAGGCTTTCCAGTAGTCAATTGGCCGTATAAAGCAGCAGCACTAATACCTATTCCCTGCTGCCCTCTGCTTTGTTTTAATGTATGAAACTTGCTTCCATAAAGCATTTTTGCAAAAATATTTGGAATCTGTTTTTTAACAATTCCAGGGCCATTATCCTCAACAATAATTCTAAATCTATCTTGCTTTAAAATCGGTACTTCCTTTACTTCTTCTGTTACTAATGTTGTTTGCCCCTTGTCAACCTCTTTCTTAACATCAGGTTTAGAAGACATATCAATAATCTGAATATTTACCTCTGGCAAAACCTTTGCCTCTTCACAAGCATCTAGTGCATTATCAACAGCTTCTTTAACAGTAGTCAATAAAGCCTTTCTTTTATTATCAAATCCTAATAAATGCCTGTTCTTCTCAAAAAACTCAGCTACAGAAATCTCTCTTTGCTTTTTAGCTAGTTCATGTGCAATTGGCTTATTTCCTTTTACTTCTTCTTTGCTCATTTTAAACCTTCAATTATCCCTTGCCTTTTTATTTCCCTTCTTCTTTTTTCAAGCCACTTGTAAACATTTGAATGTGGGCTTCCTTGCAATAAACTTTCAACAGCTCTTCTTGCATTAGCAAGATCTTCAGGCTTGCCTATAATTGCGATTGTCTTCCCATAAACACTAATATAACATTCAGTTAATTCTTCTATTATTTTTCTGCTCTTCCCTTCTCTGCCAATAACCCTTCCTTTTAATCTAATCATACTTGCCTGATTTTTACCAGTAAACTCTGTTATATTTAATATTTCTAGACCATAATCTCCTTTAAGTAATAATTCTGCAATCTCAGGATTAAAGCCTCTTCCTATAGCAGTAATCACTTCTCTTGCAGTAAATAAAGAAAGCGCATCCTTCCCCTTTATAAATATATCGCCTTCCTTAGAATCAACTTTAATTTCAGTCTTTGTTTCTTCTTCTATCCTTTTCTTAACTTCTCCTTTTTTCCCAATCAAAACAGCAATTCTTTCTTTGGGAAGCTTTAATTCATAACTATATTCCATCTTATCTTTTTACAATTTTTATTATTTTTTCCTCATCTATTTTTAAGCCAATCTTTTTAAAAAAATTACAAATATTTCTTACATCCCTTTTTAAAAATTCATCTGCTCTTGGATTTCTTATCAAAGTACAT
Organism: Candidatus Woesearchaeota archaeon; assembly: GCA_019322455.1. Lineage (GTDB taxonomy): Archaea > Nanobdellota > Nanobdellia > Woesearchaeales > WJKL01 > JAHWIB01. The sequence goes on along the minus strand of JAHWIT010000109.1, from coordinate 1,483 downwards.
TGTGAAAAATCTATAAACACAGGCTCTTCTTTAAAATTTAAAATATTAAATTGTGATAAATCAGCATGAACAAGATTTGCTTTATATAGCTTTTGTACTGCTCCAACAATCTTTTCAAAAAACTTTTTCTTATTTTTAGGAATTTTGTCCTTTAACTTAGGTGCAGCCTCTTTATTTCCAATAAATTCCAAGCAAAGAATATTATTCAAAAATGCAATAGGCCTTGGAACATTTACTCCAGCCTCTCTTGCCTTCATCAAATTTCTGTATTCCCTTTGAGTCCAGGCAAAAACAATCTTTCTTTTCTGGGATTTTAAATTAACATATCTAGGATCATATTTGATATAATCATACATCCTATTAAAATCGCACGTTTCTAGCCTATAAATCTTAATTATAATCTTATCATTTCCTTTCTTTGCACTAAAGATATTGCTTTCCTTGCCAATTGATACAGGGCTTTTTAATTCTTCAAAATGCCCTTGCGAAGCTAATTTAAACAATGTCCTAAATGTAAATTCATCAAAAACATTACCCCAAACCTTCCATTTTTCTTTGCTTATTTTGGCCATAAAAAACTCAAAAATCAATTATATTTATAAAAGATAGGATTTATAAATAACTACTTAAGAGTACTAAAAAGCATAACATTTATAAAGAAGTTCTTACTTACTAGAAGTAACTAAAAGGGTTTTATAATCATCTAAACACCTCTTTTCCCCATTAAAGCCTTCTTGGTTTTAATGGGGTTTATATTCGAACATCAGTTCGAAAAAAAACCCCCTTTTTCCCGCAAGCGAATATTTCGCTTGTCGGGTTTTTATAATTAAAGAATAAATTTATAAATAAGTAAAACATTATAATAACATAAGAAAAATATTGTGAATAAGCCTTAATTTTGGCTGAAAAACACAAATTGAGGCCCGTCACGAGAGTACTCAATGGAGCTAACGATAAATTCAAGCAATGAGCTTGAGAGTTAGTGTTTCGGGCCACAAAATCTTATAATCAAAGAAAAATAAAAAACATAGAGCAAAACGCTTTATTATTATCATTTCATCACTTATCATTGATTAGATACATACTGTCTAAGCAATAAAGCTAAAGCTTGTTCTATGTTTAAAAATATGAGAGAGAGGGTATATTACTATCATTATTCATCACAAATCAGGAAATTTAAGTATGAATAAAGAGCTCTTTCTCTAAAATACGGAGGAGATTAAAATGGGAAAAATATCCCTAGTATCAGCAAAATATATTATTAACGCAACTATTGAGATTGATGGTGTTGTTGAAAGACCAGATGTTATAGGAGCTATTTTCGGACAAACAGAAGGTCTGCTTGGCTCAGATCTTGAATTAAGAGAACTTCAAAGATCAGGCAGAATCGGCAGAATTGAAGTTAATGTTGACACAAGATCAGGAAAAACAAAAGGAGACATAATTATTCCTTCTTCTTTAGACAAAGCAGAAACAAGCATAG
>JAHWIT010000108.1 GCA_019322455.1 Candidatus Woesearchaeota archaeon | reverse complement strand
GAATGGTTTGATGATTATGATAAAAAAACAGATACTTATGGAAGACACATTGTTGTTCGAGATCCTGATGGAAATTTATACGTTATAGATGGAAATGAATTTTTGAATAATCTTTTAGATAGTCCTGATCCTTGCAGCAAGGATAAAAAAACTAATTGTCAATTAGATAAGGATGAAGAAAGAGCGATATTTGGTTTAGGAGGTTATAGAATATTTCATTTTGGTGTGATACTTGATGATTTTCTTGATGTTGTAAGAGGTTATCCTGGGTTTTCGATATTTTATGATGAGGATTATTATGATGACTGGCTTGGTATATTAGATGATCAAATGACTAAGGATTTATTTGGAGGAATGGAAGGGTGGAGTGATGCTGCTTGCAGAGATGCTGTATCTAGTATAACTGGTTCAAATGTTGCAGGAGGTGCTGAGCCAGGAACTCCAGCTGCTTTTATTAGTGCAGAGGAATATGAAGTTAGAAGTCCAGGGGATCCTAGAGCTGTTCAATATTATTATATGTTAGAATTTTATGTTTATGCAGGCGGTGAGCAACAAGGTTGTGATGAAATGGATTTTATTATTACAAAACAAGGAAAATCTATGTTTGAGGAGGAAGGTATTCCTGGTTCTGTATTTGTATGGGAATTGGATGAAGGAGATACAATTGCTTATACAGGAGCTAATACATGGCTTGGTGTTGCATCTAACAGCCATATTAATGAGGAAGTATGTATTGAATTTAAGAAGATGGACAGGCCTCTTTGTCTTGATGGGTTTATAGAAGGAGATAAGCTTTGCGATACAATTAGTTTAGCTGGGGAGGATTTTGATTATGAATGTGATGAGTTTTTCTGCTCAAGTACTGCTGGATTTTTATCTGGAATGTGGGGAGGTACAACAGGATGGGAATTTGAATCAGGAGAAGAAACTCCAGAAACTCCTGGAAATCCAGCTCCTGCAGGTGCACAAGAAACTCCGACAGGAGGTCCTGTAGTGTCGTTTGATTAAAATGGCAAAAGAAAGCAAGTTTCAGGAAAAATGGAGATTATTTTTAGATTCATTTAGATTGAAATCTTCTTTTTTATATGTGATTTTATATGATTTATTGTTTTATGTAATTACAATACCTTTGTTTATTTTATTTCCTTGGCTGTTGAACAAAAAATTAGCAGGAATTGATCCTGAGATTTTATCAAGGATAACTTCAACTGCTTTGACAAATATTACAGCTGCTCAGACTAAGGAATTGGAAATGGCTGTTCAGTCAATGCAGAATTTTTTTGCTTTTTTTATAATAGGAATAATATTTTTGGCAATAGCTTCTTTACTTGTTTTTACATTAAGCAGAGCATTGATATGGAATTTTTTACTGAAGAAGAAATTTGAGAAAAAATCTTATTTTAAGTTTAATGTTCTTAATGTTCTTCTTGCTGTAATTTTTGCTGTAATTATTTTTATACTTGCTAGATTAAGAACATTGATTGTGATGCCTTTGGTTTCTGCATCAGTATTGTTTGCTTTTATTGTAACTTCATTATTATTCTTGCTAATATTTGTAGCAATAATTTATTTTGTAAATTTAGTTTATCTCAATTATACTGAAAAATCTAATGTATTAGGATCTTTTGGAGCAACATTTGAATTAATTAAAAACAGATTTTTAGATATATATCCTTCATATTTGTTTATGGTTATGGTTTCAATAGTAATATCTTTGGTTGCTCAGATATTTTGGTTGTTTCCTTTTGCAATACAAAGATATTTTAATTTTGCTGTGTTTATTTTATTTGCAGCATGGATGAGGATATATATTTTGAGAGTAATAAAAAATGAATAAAAAAGGACAGATAACAATCTTCATAATAATTGGAATAATCTTGCTGCTTTCAGTAGCTCTTTTTATATTTCTAAGGCAGGAGATTACAATCTTTAGGCCAAGAGAGGTTGTTCCTCCTGAATTGGTTCCTGTTGTAAATTTTATGGACAACTGCTTGAATGAATTAGGAACAGAGGCAGCGCATATTATTGGAGCAACAGGAGGTTATATTGATTTTCCTGATGGAATAAAACAAAATCCATTGTCTTCTTTGTCATTAGCTCCTTTTGATATAGAAAGAGGCAGGGTTCCGTATTGGTATTATGAAGGACAGAGAAGGATTCCTACAATTGATTTTATGGAGGATCAGATGAATCATTATATTGAGGATAGGTACAGGGATTGCATTAATGATTTAGCAGAGTTTAGACAGCAGTTTAATATAACTGAGTTAGGCCCGATTATAGTAAGGACAAAGTTAGAGGATGAGAATACACCTGTAGTGCTTAATTTTCCTTTAGAGTTTAGTGATATATTAGGAAAAAGAATTGCTAAGATAGAAACAAGAACAGTAACACTACCTTTTAGGATTAGAAGGGCTTATACATTAGCAAAGGCTGTTATGGAAGCAGAAGAAACTGATATGAAATTAGAGGATATAACAATGGACCTTATTGCTATTGATCCTGATGTTCCTTATTCTGATATGGAATTTAGTTGTGCAAAAAAGAGATGGAGTATTGAGGATGTAAGGAATAAGATTAAGGCATTATTAAGGACTAATCTTGATGAGATTAGAATTGGAAATACTAATTATATAGAAGTTCCAGAAGATAAGCCTTATATTTTTAATCATTATATTTGGTATGTTACTGATTTAAGTTATAATGATCTTGGAGTAAGTTTTAGTTATAGTGAAAATTGGCCTTTTTATCTTTATATAAGACCTAATAAAGGAGCTTATTTAGAAAGCGGAATGCAAAAAGGACTTGATATTGTTTCATGGCTTTGCATGCAGACATGGAAGTTTACTTATGATATAAGATATCCGGTTTTAGCAACTGTAACTGACAAGGATTCTGGATATAATTTTAATTTTGCATTTAGAGTACTAATAGATCATAATCAAGGCAATAGAGTAAGTTTTCCTGTAACAGAGTTTGAGTTTGAGACAAATCCAACTGAGGAAGAGTATTGTGAAAGAAGGGTTAATGATATAACTGTTTATACTTTTGATAATGTAAGTGTTAATGGTGTTGAGGATTATATTGAGATAAATGATGTTGAGTTAAGCTATACATGCTTAAAACATACTTGTTTGTTGGGTAAAACAGAATGGACTGATGGTGGAGCTGTTGCAGAGTTAACTACTGCGTTTCCATATTGTGTTTGGGGAATACTTAGAGGAAAGAAAGAAGGGTATAAAGATGCTCAATTATTTATGTCAACTGATAGTCCAGGAGAAGTGCAGCTTTATCTTACTCCTGTTAAAGAGATTAAAAACTATAAAGTTGTAAAACATCCTGATGTAAATCCATTGATTGAACAGGAATTATCAGAAGGAGAATCTGCTACTATTGCAATTAATAGAGCAGGGCATTCAACTTATGGTGCATATCCTGTAAATGCTGATGTTGCTTTAGAGTTTTTAGCTGAAGAAGATTTTAATTATACTCTTGAGGTATTTTTAACTGATCAGCAAGGTATTAAAGGAGGTTATTCAGCAGAATGGGAGCCAAGCTGGGCTGAGCTTAGGGATGCAGAGAATATTAAGTTCCATGTTATTTATACAATGGATGCAACTGAGGATGAAAGATTAAGCTTTGTAACAGAATTGGAAGATAATTCAAAATTAATTCCAGGGCCAGAGATAAGATGAAGATAAAGAATTTGAATAGGATAATGGCATTGATTTTAATAGAGTTAATTATAATATTGCCTGTTTATTCAGCTGCTCTTACTATTTCAAATATTAAGGTAGAGGAAGTAAGTGATAAATCTGCATTAGTAACATGGCAGACAGATGAAGCAGCTACAACTAAGGTAAATTATGGCAGAGATTTGATAAACTTAAATAAAACTGAATCAGATGTTGTTCTTGTTAGGAATCATTCTGTATTGTTGAAGAATCTTGATAAGTCAACTGCTTATTTTTTTGAGTTAAGTGCACAGACAGCAACTGAGAAGGTTGTTGATAATAATACAGGAGAGTTTTATAAGTTTGTTACATTAGCTGAGGATACTGTAGCACCATTTATAGATGTGGAGATACCTTCTTTTGTAGATACTAATGAATTAGATATTGTTGGAATGACTGAGATAAATACATTGATAGAGCTTTTTGTAAATGGCCAGGCTGTAACTAAAACTACATTTGATGATGGAGAAGTAACTCTTTATGGAGTGAATCTAAGGCCTAATCAACAAAATACAATTTTAATAAGAGCAATTGATGCTGCTGGAAATACTGCTGAAAAGACATTTAATGTTTTTTCTGATTTAGTAGATCCAAGAATAACATTAACT
>JAHWIT010000001.1 GCA_019322455.1 Candidatus Woesearchaeota archaeon | reverse complement strand
GGATCTAATCCAAGTTTTTTAGCAGTTTCTTCTATTGCCTTTGTTTGATCTGGAGTAAAAGTAGGTTCTGATGGAACTAAATTTTCAAAATCTCTATATAAATCACCATAACTTAATTTTTTGCCTTTTCCAGATTTGGTATAAAAAGAATCATAAACAATACTTTCTAAATTATAATCCTTAACATAATAGTTATCATTATATTTCCCTATTTTATTTATCAAATATTTTGAAGCCATTTTTAATTTTAGTTGATTTAAAAATAGTCATTATTTTATCTTGAAAAAAAGCCCTACTCCTCCTTTTTCAATTATTTCTTGCACTTTTCTATTCACCTTCTGCTAATGTTCTTAAGCCAACATACTCTCCTATCTTATTTCCAATTCCTGAAAAATATGCTCCAGAAAGCAAAGCTGCTGCTACCTCTGCTACGCACTGTAATGCAGCTGGAATATTCAACCAGTCCATTCCTTTATGAGTAAGATATGCTCCTGCAATTGCACCAACTACTAATCCTGCAACTGCTCCTTTTCGAGAAGTATTTTGCACTGTATTTTCCAAAGAATCTTCTACAGGTTCAGTTGCTGTTCTTGATTCTCTAGCTAATCTTCGATAAAGCTCTGCTTCATCAATAATAGGAGTTTTGATAAATTCCCTATTTATTTTTGTAATACAGTATTCGCACATTTTCATTCACCTCTTGAATATCGTTCTCCAACATGATATAATCCATCTGGAGTAATTGATATTACATTCATTACTTTAGCTGGATCTAAGTCATACTCTCTTTGTTCAAAATCATATGTTTGATTTTCTTCACTCATTTTTCATTCCTCTATTTGTTTTTGACCTTTTCATAAGTGTCAACAATGGCAGGTTTCCTAACATATCTTGTGTCTTCTCCTTTTCTCTTTTGAAGCGCAATTTCGTCTTCATAGATTGAAAGCCATTTTTCATATTCAGGCCTCAAAACTTCCAGTGCTTTATCAACTGGCAGATTTAGTTCAGATACAATTTTAGCTGCTCTGTAATCATGTTGTTTTCTTGCAAGAAGTTCTAATCCTTCTCTTTCAACAACTTCAGGAGAGACTCCAAAACTTACAATATGCGCTAGAACTGAAACATCCACATCTTCTTGTACTGTTTCTCTAAAAGCATTTTCAACTATCTCGTCAAATCTGTTTTCCAGTCCAAATTGTTTTTTTAAATCATGGACTGCTTGCCTAACATCAACTTGAGATTCATTATATCCTATTCTAACAGTGTTGCCATAAGAATAAGAAGCTGAGCCTGGAATCAGCACTGCTTTAAGAGCTGCAATTTTTATGTCGTCTGCGCCCTTTACATTTTGTACAGTTGCATAATTTGCAGCCATCCATAAATATCCTTGTCCTTCTAATGCTCTGACAACATCCATATGATCTACAGAACTATTTGCTAACGCATCATAAAGGTATGTTTCAAATGTTTTCTCATCAACTTTCTTAAGCCGTGCTGGATGCACTTCTCTTCTAAGTTTTTCTTCAACTTTGAACTTTGCCTGTTCTGGTTCTTTTGGCACCACTTTTCTTCTAAATTCCATATCTTGAAACAGAACATCTACTAAATCACGTCCTGTTAAGTTAATCATTTTCATTTTTCATTCCTCCGTTTATTCATTTTTCATTCACCTTTTTTGTTTTGTTTTTTGATTGCTTATGGTTTGTTACTCAAAGGTAACTAACAGTATAGAGATTTTGGGTTTTATTTATACTTTCTTATTATAGAATATAGATTAGTATATATGTATAGAGATTCCGAAAGATTTATATATTACTAAATTCTACTATAATATTATGAAACGTAAAATCGTAAAACAAGGAGCAGCAACAATGACAATTAGCCTCCCAGCTACATGGATAAAGAAATTCAACCTAAGAGAAGGAGATGAGCTTAACATAGATGAAATTGGAAACAAAATAGAAATCTCTACAGAAAAAGCAATGGGAGAAAGCAAGATAGAGATAAACGCAGATGAACTAGGAGGTTTTACAAAAAATGAATTAAGCCATTTATATTTTTTAGGTTATGATGAAATAATAATAAACTTTAGCAATAGAGAAATATTAAACCAAATAAAAGACAGATTACCAGATTGTATTGGTTATGAAATAATTGAACAAACAGAAAAGAAAGTTATAATTAAAAGCATTTCAAGTGGTCTAGAACAAGAATTTGACAATACTCTAAGAAAGGTATTCTTAATGCTCAAAGAAATGGGAAATAATATCTATGATGCCTTAAAAAACAAAGAATTCAGCAGACTAAAACAAATAAGAGAAATGGAAACATTAAACAACAAATTCACAGCATTCTTGAACAGAATTATATCAAAAAAAGGCTATAAAAGACCTGACAGAAGCCTACAAGCTTATGATATGATCCAAAACCTAGAAAGAGTTGCTGATGAATATAAATATATTTGTGATGATTTAAAAGACAATAAAAAACCAATAGACAAAAATGTTCTAGAACTATTAAAAAAGATAAATGATTATTACAAATTATTATATGAAATATTCTATAAATTTGATCCAAATAAGAAAATTGCTTTATATAAAGACAGAAGAACACTAAAAAATAAAGCAGATGAATTCTTAAAAGCAGGAAAAGAAACTCTTCTAAGTACACATTTAGTAAACCTATTAGAAAAATTATATAACACAGCAGGCTCTTACTTAGCTTTAAGCATTTAAGCAGCTGGAATTACTAAAACAGGCTCTTTATACTGCTTATAAGTCTGATAATTCTGCGCAGCTTCTTTCAGTAATTTAACAGGAGATGTTGCAACATAATCTATTAAAGATTCCCTTAAATTTGATAATGTTTTTGAATCCTGATTATATCCTTGTGCATCAGCTATTTGCATTGCACCATCTATCATACATACTGCTTTTTCAAAACAATCTCTGCTCTCTTCTAATTTCCTTGAAGCTACCTTTGGATGATCATTTGCAAATGCAACCTTTTCTCCAACCTTTATAATCTGGTCATTAACCAATGTATACCTTAATACATTAGCTAATCTTTCATTTCGCATTAATAAAGGACTTCTATGTTCTGATGCATGTTCATTATGCCTTTCTACATATGTTCTTAATTGCTCTCTTGTAAAGTCAGCTACATCTAAATCAGGTCTATCTCTTAATACAGAGTTTGTAAATCTAGATAAATCATCAAACTTCATTCCTATCTTTGCCCATTCATAATCAACTACAAAACACTCCTCTTTAGCTAATCTACAATTTCCTATATGGAAATCTCCAGGTACAAAATTCATTGGATCAAATGTTCTTGAAAAAGCAGAATAAGCCTGCATCAATTTGTCCATCTGAGGGCTTATGACAACAGAATGACCAGATACAGGCTCCAAGAATCTGCTTCTAAATTGAGCATTATAATCAGTTACATCTAATACTAATCCATGTTCCTTTTCTAATTCATCAAGATGTAATGAAGCTAAAACATGAATCTGTGATATCTTATCCAATGCGTTTTCACATGCTTTTCTAATATCTGATTCAGAACCACTTCTTACAACATCTCTTAATTCCTGATAACCAACATGTTCAATAAGCAATCTTGTATTTCTCTCATAAACTGAATGTGTCTTAATTCCTAAGCTGTTCAAGAAAGCTGGAATCTTTTCTTCTTTTTCATCCCAGTCCTTTGCAACTACATGTAATTGTTTAACCTCTCCATTTTCATCATATTCAAATGTCAATATATCAACATTATGCTGTGATTTATCAGCTAAAGTCATCATTCCACTATATCTAATTCCAGGATGTTTTTGAGAAAGTGCTGCCAGCAAGGGCTTATATTCAGCTGGCAGACCTTCATGAGTAATTTCAACCTCTGGAACTCTTTCTACTTGAGGAACTTGTGGTAAATCTTCTGGCAGAACTATGTTTTTATGTTTTCCAGGAATATTTTTTTTAACAACTTCATAACCTGAATCTTTATAATAATCTATAATTTTATCAAGAGAATTATATAGTTTTTCAGAATTATATGATTCTTTAGAAATGTTTTCTTCTAATTTAGAATTTATTGTATAAATGTTATCTAGATATTCAATTTTATCATAATTTTTTAGAGACTTATCAATTATATAGTTTAAATCTTTTTTTTCATTATATTTTATTAAAGAATCAGGTTCTTTTATTATATTATATAATCTTCCTTTTCTTTTTCTTTCTGAAATTTCTTCCTTAGAATTAAATTTACCTAGATAATCAAGTAATCTTTCTTCTAAAGTACCTTCTCCTATATAATCTTCACTAACCATAAGCCCTCAGTAATTGATGTAATCTTAGTATTTATAAATCTTTCGGTTTTTAACTACTGTTTAGTTACAAAATATTAAAGAATAAAGACTAACTATTTTTAAATTATTTTTAAGCAAATTAAGCAACATCTCTAAAATCATATTCTCCTATCTTATTAGGATCAACAATTTTTTTATTATCCCCTTGAATAGAATATTGAACTATTAATAAAGGACTTCCATCTTCCTCTATATCCATCTCAACAAATGTTCCAAAATCAAAGTGCATAAATCTTCCTATATTGCCTGGGTTAACAACAAAAGTACGATGTCCGCCTGGATTAGGAACTACCATAACTCCTTTAACCTTTTTTGGATTATTCGCATAAGGCCCTGATTCATGTACATGGCCTGCTATAATAAGTTTAGGATTTTTTTTAGCTGCCATGTTTTCAATTACATATTTAGTAGTCGCTATAGTCCCACCATTGTTTCCATCATACATATTATCACATGCTCCTTTTGGAGGATTATGAGTCAGAACAATATCAGGAGTTTCTCTATTTAAAAAATTATAAAGTTCTTCATGATCAAAATCAACTATTTCACCTAACTGAACCATATTCATTATTTGAGGTGGAAAAGCATCTGCTCCGCCGTAGCCAAACATCTTAGCATCTCCTAATTGAACAGTTTTCTTATGCAAATCTTCCTTTTCAAAAATATCACTAATATCAGGATCATAATTTCCAGGAACTACATTATAAGAAATTCCACTTTTATCAATAATAGCTTTCATTCCCTTTATCTTATCAGAATTATATTCTCTTTTAGCTATAATAAAAGCTTCAAGATCAGTTACTTCATGATTTGATTTGTTAAATGCCTGAGCATCTTCATTTCTGTAAGGCATCAAACTAAAATCTCCTGCACACAATATATGATCAACTTCTTTTGCTTGAGCATAATCAACTGATTTAGTTAACGATTCTAAATCTTCATGTATATCAGACAAAACAATTACTTTTTTCATTTTTTTCTCAATGATACATCACTTGTAACTAATAGTTCTTCTTGATCTGTATCAATTATAGGATAAGTTGATAATGTAACTTGTGATCCCTCTCCATCTTTTTCAAAACAAAGCGTTGCCCACCATCTTAAATTAGAGTATTCTTCATTATACTTAAATCCATGGGCCTCATAAAACTCCTTCACAGCCTCAACAATATCATTCTCTCTGCCACTTGGAATTGGTCTTATAGAAAAATTTTCTTCATGAAGTTCAGCATCTTCAGCATCCATTAAAGCTGCTAATCCAGCAGATTGATCATATTTATCTTGATCTCTTACAACATCTGCTGCATTTTTTACCCATTCAGAAAAACTAAATCCATGGCCTGAAGGTGCTTCTAATTTTGCACTTAAGTAATCTTTTAAGCTATTAATTTTTGACATTATACCACCTTATGTTTTAAGGAATATTACTAGTATTTAAATCTTTCGTTTTGTAACTACTATTAAGAGACAAATATAACTTAAAAATAACTATGACCTAAATGTCCCACTTTTTAGCATTTAAGCAGCTGAATGTTTATAAACTTTCTTCACTTATATACTATAGGTAGACATAGATGTCACAGTCTCACCTATAAACAACAAAGGAAAACAAAATGGTATGGTT
>JAHWIT010000107.1 GCA_019322455.1 Candidatus Woesearchaeota archaeon | reverse complement strand
TTTAATCTGTTCAAGATGTCGAAGGAAAATTCAGAGATGTAGATATGTTCGGATTGAAAAATAATAAATGATATACAGAGAAAAATAAAACCAAGGGGCGAAGTCATAAAAAATCCAAGATGTTATTTATTAAATCTTACAAAAAAGAAACTCTGCCTAATTTCTTGTTTTCTTTCCTTCCACCTTAATGCTTACGACTGTATTTCCTATCTCTTTTAATTCCTCTGATGCTATGTTTGTCTTTTTGATAACTGCTTTTGCAGTTGGGTCATTTTCCATAAATTCAATGGGGAAAGATGTTTCATTTATAATCCTTACATCCTGAAAACCTGCCTCTTTTATCGCTTCTAAATACTTATCTTTCATTATTGCGCCTGAAATACAACCAACATATGCCGCAACAGATTTTTTTATAAAATCTGGAAGTTCTTTTAACAAGACAATATCTGATACCATCAGCCTTCCACCAAGTTTTAACACCCTAAAAGTTTCTTTAAAAACTTTTGCTTTATTAGGTGAGAGATTAATGACACAGTTCGAAATGACTACGTCAATGGAATTATCGGCAGCAGGTATATTTTCGATCTCCCCCAACCTAAATTCTACATTTTTGTAATTACCTTTTTCGGCGTTTTCTCTGGCTTTTTCAATCATCTCCGACGTCATATCCACGCCAATGACTTTTCCATTCCTTCCAACTTTATTCGCTGCAAGGAAACAATCGAAACCAGCACCTGAACCAAGATCAAGAACAGTTTGACCTTGTTGCAGGGACGCTAGAGCAATAGGATTTCCGCAGCCGAGACCAAGGTTTGCCCCTTCTGGAACCGATTTCAGCTCTTCTTCAGTGTACCCTATGTTTTTGCTAATGTCTTCTGTCGTGTTAGCACCTTCACAGCAGGGTCTGACAGGACCACAGCAGGAATTTTTCTTTTTAACTATATCTGTATAACCTTCTCTTACCATTTTTTTAATTTCTTTTTCATTCATTTTAAACCTCTTAACGGCGATAAATTAACTACGGGCAATATTTAAAAGTTTTTCGTCTTTATACAAAAAATCAATATTTAATTTTGAAAATCAATAATTCCTTTTTATCCTGTGAAAAATTTTAATAACCAATGGGAAAATATAAATAGTTAACACGTGTTAATTATTTAGGGGAAAAATATGAATACAAATAATAAATTGAGTAAAATTATAAGGGCTAGTATAACAATACTCTTGGTGATTTCGTTATCCACCACTATCACAATAGGAGGTTTTGATGAAGAAATTGCCCAAAAAAACAAACATCCATTAAATCAATCTGTATTTTTTGCAGAAATCGAATTCTATCTATTTGTGGGTGATGGATGTGCTTGTGATCCAATAGAGAATGTACCAATAGTTGCACATGGCCTAGATACGAGTCATACTGGCTCAAATATTACTAATGAGGATGGATTTTGTGTTCTTGAACTAGAGATTGATTCTAATTATAGAGTTACTATTGATGACGTAAACGAAGAGTATCAAATTATTATGTTTGATTTTCTGGTAGTTGATGATCAACCATTTACATTCCATTTACAAGAAATAGAAGATTCGATTTCACAAAATTTTCCATTATTGTACAATCTGTTACAAAGAATCGAAATGTCTATAAAATCATTAAATTGAACATTGTTGATGGGATGGAACCAAAACAGGAATTAATTGATAAGATCTATCGTCTCGCGTTTGAATATGAAGCAGAGTTAGGCAGTTGTCCCCAATGCGTTTTAGCTGCAATTAAAGAAATAATAGATATCGGGGATGAAGATATTTTCAAATCTGCTGATGCACTAGCTGGAGGAACCTCATTATCATCAAAAGGAACGTGTGGTGCTTTGGTAGAAGGAATGCTTGCCATAAGTTCTATTGCAGGTAGGGGATAGATTCCCCTCTTTGCTGTGATGTACAAAAGAAGATATTTGGCAGATCATTTGATTTAATGGATCCAATAGAATACGAAGAATTTGAAAAAGCGGGTGCTCATGTTGATAAATGTCCAACTGTATCTGGGAATGCAGCTAGATGGACTGCTGAAATAATCTTAAATGAAATAAAAATTTAAATAAAATATAAGATGTATAGGTGGAATCCTGTACTATTTTAAATATTAGAGTGAGAACGGGTTATTATAGTTGCTCTCAAATGGGAAAAGATATATTGTTTAGCTTATCTAATAACCCATTTTATTCTATCATGTCTATATCTAGTATATAATTTCCCTTATATTTTTCCGAGGATCGGTTTTCTTCTTTTTTTTCTTGCTCAAGTTTCTTCAATAGCTCATCTATTTCTTTTACTGCAGATTCATATGTTTTTTTCATTAGTTCTTTTTTTACATATTCGTGTTCTTCATCCACTGTTTCATTTAATATAGACTCTTTCACTAAAATGTCATATTCTTTAGCGATTTTTTCTTCAATTTTTTTTCCCGATGGTTTATCTATTTTTTTCATTAGATTATCTCCTTTTTATTTCACTATGTTATTATATAGCGTGTTATTTTGTGACACTAATTATATATAAACTTAATGTGTCAAAATGTCAAAATGAAAAAAAGTATCCTTATCTCCCCCATGTTTCTCCCTAAAAATAGGTTTAAGGTGTATTACCTTCCAAAACAAGCAAGTACTCTCTTTGCTTTTTCCCATGCTTCTTTTGGTTTCATTCCTTCTCGCGTATACTCCAAATATAGCTCTCGGAGTTGCTTTTTGTGTTCGTCCGTCTTCCCTGTTCTTACATAGGATGCTATGTCTTTTATCCATTCTGGATCGTTTTCTTTTCTGCCCATTATTGCCTTTTTCATCATTTTGCCCTCACAGATTTTCATAACATCCATTCTGCTAGTTTACACATGTTATACTTTGTTATTAATGTTATATTTAACTACCGTGTCAAAATGTCAAAATGAAAATATGTCATTGTAACTATGCCTTTCTTCTTGCCTCTTGTCTTTATCCTATTTTTAGAAGAAAAAAAGGGAGGAAGACGAAAGGCGGGCACTAGATAAGAATATGCTGAAAAGAAAAAGAAGTAGAATTCACTAGAATAGATAGATTTTCTATGCATGCATCCCTCACCAATAATTGTAATTTTTTGTAAATTATTAACATTACGTCTACAATTATTTTTCAAAAAAATTACAGGAGGGATGTTATAAAAAGGGGTCTAGAGGGAGGAAAGGAATGAAAAATAGTTTATTTAAAATCATTTCCTTAGGATTAGACCCCCATTTAACAGCAGTATATTTTTTTGCTTTATAAAGATAATGTTTTGGATTTTGCAGGGGATGAAAAGGTGCAGAAAAATATCAGTTAATCAGAGGAATGTTTAGTATAAATTAAGGAACAAATACCACAACTTTACGATATTGATTTCATTTCGAGATTGCCTTTAACCTTATTAAGTTAAAATTCGTAGGATATGGACTCTTCTACACCTTCAAGCCATATAATTATAGTTCCTGAATTTTGCTGATATGCTTCTTGCCATTTTTCTTTTAACGGTGAAAGATCAAAAACCAGTTCCCCAGCACAAATTCCGTCACATGGGTCATTATTATCATTATGGGAAAGCACGACCTCTATCTGAACTGGTGAACTTTCCTTAAAGGAAGATGATCCAAAAAGAGAAAATTCGTGCTCCTCGCATCCTCCACTATATGACACATTAATTTCTAATATGTCTACTTCAAGTCCTATGTTAATAATTTCATATGGGTCTCGTGAAGCATTTTGAAAAAGATCATCATCTAGAATTATAGATTTTTGGTAACTATTATTGT
>JAHWIT010000106.1 GCA_019322455.1 Candidatus Woesearchaeota archaeon | reverse complement strand
GTGTCAACTGACTTTTCAGTTGGGTGGCTGCGAAATAGAAAAATAAAAGCTTTAAATAATACCTCAATTAGAAGTTCTTAATGGAGCAATATAACCACTTAATGGAGTTATTTAAAGACAGAGGTCAATTTGGTACTCTCCCTGATGATTTTGGATGTTATACAATTCCATTTACTCCAGAAAGAATTATTGGAATAGCAGTTCATTCATTAATTTCTCACAGACCAAGAGATATTTATTTAACAAATGGAGAAGAAATCTGTTTAAAAAAAGATAAAGATCAACCAAAGGATTTAATAGACTCTCAAAGAATTGATATCTTAAGAGAAGATGAGATGTTTCATATACTTTGCTGTCAACCGCCAAGTACAGAAGAAATCTATGGAGTAGTTGACGGGCATCTAAGGATTGCCTATTTTGATCTATGTTTTACAGATAACGTGTTTGATATCTATAAGGATTTCTTAGAAAAAATATCAAAACAACTTTCTGCAAAACAAATCTCAATCAATCTTATAAAACAAGATGAAAAAAATTGTATCAACAGAAGAATTAAAAGAGAATGTGATCGCTTAACAAGATTATTATCTGCTATGAAACAAGACGAATCTCCTCTTCCAAAATTTGCAGAAAAACTAGAAGAAAAATTAAAAGAATATGGATTTTAAACCTTGTCACAAATATATCTTGCAACAGGTTTTAATTCTTCAGGTGGTTCTTTTAATGGTCTAGGATTCCATAGTTCAGGATCCCTTAATATGAACTTTCCATCTTCTGCAGTAAGAATTCCAGCGCGTCTATATTCATGGAACATTGCATGTAAGGTTGGAGAATAAGGTTCTGTTCTTAATAAAAATTCATATTCAGACATGAAATCTGGAAATTCCTGCTGAGCTTCATAAAATGCTCTGTGCACTTCTCTTGTGTTCATGTTTTCCTGAGTTTTTTTTCTTTGTATTTGCTCAAAAAGAAACGCTTCAAACACATCCTCAGGAGAAAACATTCCAGTTTCTGTTTGCATAATACTATTAAGCTTTAGAAATATAAAAATCTATTGGATTCCCCAAGAAAAACAAGGATTGTATGATATGATTAGCTACTTAGTTGTTTGAAATGACTTCTCTGTTGAAAAATAGAAGATTTAAATAAAACTTCTTTTTTATTATATTTAAAATGGCTTTAGTATTTCATAGAAGAGAATTAGCAGACTTATTGTCTGTTCCTATTCCAACAGAACCAGCCCATATCCCAGGGCAAATAGAACGTGAAATCAGAGTAGGTGTTGACAGAAAATTAGCAAGATTGTTTGGTGCAAAATTATATCTTACTTTTGATTGGAATATTTTTTCAAAACCCTCCTATTCTTTGGATCAAATCAGAGAGGTGTTAGAAAGTGCTGAGATTAAAAATATTTCTGCAGAAGAATTTGTTAAAGATAAATTAAGAGTACATGAGAGCTGTAGAGATTATTACTTTTTTGAAGAGATTGCTGAGAATCAAGAAAATAGATTATATCGTTTGAGATATAAAAGAGAAATGAGAGGAGATTCAGTTATAGAAGCTCAATGTACTCAACCATCGCTGGAAATAATTCGAGAGAAGATATTAAACCCAGATGATATAGATTCATATTAATGACTTTCTCGTCTCACTTTCTTATATTTTATTACAATAATTCTTTTTAAAAACAAATATTTAATTATTAATCATGACTTATTATTCACATAAATATAAACCAGTAGATTCAGCTAGAACAAAATATCTTCTTAACAGAGAAAAATCATTAATAGATTTCAGAAATAGAATTCCAGATAAAACTATAGAAAAAGTAAGACTTCCATGGGGATTTTATGGCTACACTTACATTGGCCACAATAAAGCATGGTTAAATGACAGATTAGATGAAAAGCCAGAACAAAAGGAAAGAACTGATTATCACGAAGTCATCCATCCTCCTGATGAATATGAAGCTATAATTCTTACTGAATTAGCTGTTGACATCGATGAAGAAAAATTAAGAATAAAGATTGATAATAGTTACAAATATAATTAAGCAATATTTATATATTATAATTCTAACATTAAATAAAAACATGAAATTTCTAAAAAAAAGAGAATTATGGTCTCATAAAGGAGATAATGGAAAAGTATTAGTTATTGGTGGTTCTAAAGATTATATAGGAGCTCCTGCATTAGCTGCTTTAGCTGCACTAAGAACAGGAATTGATTTGTCAGTTGTAGCAGCTCCTGAACAGACTGCATGGCAAATTAACACTTATTCTCCAGACTTAATCACAAAAAAGTTTGAAGGAGATTTCTTTAACTGGGATAATGTAAAAGATGTTATTGATTATTGTGAAGATGGAAATTTTAATGCCATCCTAATTGGACCTGGCTTAGGTTTAGAGCCAAACACAATGGATTTTGTAAAAGAGGTTGTTGAAAGGATTCAATTGCCAAAAGTTATTGATGCAGATGCATTAAAAGCATTAAAGGATGCAGAAATCAGAAATGCTGTCTTAACACCACACAAAGCAGAATTCTATGCATTGACTGATGAAAAACTGCCAGAAGATTTAGAAGAAAAAGCAAAGATTGTCAAAAACCAGGCTAAAAAAGATAAAATAATCCTATTAAAAGGCCATACAGATATAATTACAGATGGTAATTCAATAAAATTAAATCAAACAGGCAACCCAGGAATGACTATTGGAGGAACAGGAGATGTTTTAGCAGGATTATGTCTAGGATTCCTAGCGCAAACAAAAGATTTACTAAACTCTGCACACACAGCTGCATATCTAAATGGAAGAATAGGAGATTACTTATTAAGAAAAAAAGGATATGGATTTACTGCCTCTGATATGATTGAATTAATCCCAATCATCAAAAAAAAGATTAAATGGATATAAAAGGTGATACTATGGAAAATAAAACAAAAAAATGGACATACAATATTATTGCAGAAGTTGCATTATTTGCATTTTTGTATTATGTGCAGTATCTACTAAAGGTTGAAGCTAATCTTTGGCTTAGTTCATTAATCCTAACAATATTGCTGAACATAGCATATGGTTTATGTCCATTTGTAAGAAAAGATTAAATGGATTTAAATAATTACATAGCAATATTTTTAAATATCAAAATAATTAAACAAGAAAAAGAGGTTAGGGACTACTTCTAATCTCTTAAAAGGAGGTAAGAAAAATGGCTGACATGAGTAAACTTGACTGGACTGTTTTAATCTTAGTCCTAGTTGGAGCATTGAACTGGGGACTAGTTGCAGTTGGCAGTTTTGCAGGAATGAACCTAAATATAGTAAACCTAATATTAGGAAGCATCCCAGTACTAGAAAACATAGTTTATCTAGCAGTTGGATTAGCAGCAGTATACAAGGTTTATGAATTAGCAACACAAAAATAAATTAATTATTTCTTTTTTTATTTTTTTTATATAAACACTATTTCTACCGAAATATATTTATATTTAAAATCAAAATAATTCATTATAACTCAAAAAGAGGATAGTATGGCAGATATTATTATTGAACTTGCAATTTTGTTTATAACAGCTACTTTATTAGCTTATATTTCTAAATTATTTAGACAGCCAATTATTCCAGCTTATATCTTAGCAGGAATTATCCTTGTTTTAACTGGATTAGTTGAAACAAATTCTGTTGTTTCAATGATATCAACATTAGGAATTGCTTTCCTATTATTTATCGTTGGTTTAGAACTTGAATTCAGAAGACTAAAAGATGTTGGTTTAGTTTCCACATTTGGAGGTTCTATACTTTGCATAGCTTTATTTGGAATTGGAATCCTAGCAGGTATTTTATTAGGATTTAGTTATATGCAAGCTGTTTATATTGGCTTAGTAATTGCCTTCAGTTCAACAATGGTTGTTATTAAACTTCTTTCTGATAGGTCTGAACTAGATACATTGCATGCAAGAATCATTATAGGAATCCTATTAGTCCAAGATTTGTTTGCAATAATTGCATTGTTTGTATTATCATCATTAAATGGATTTTCATTTACTTCTCTAGGTAAATCTTTAGGCATCTTAACAGGAATCTTAATTATCTTATTTTTAGCTAGCAAATTTATCTTGCCTTTAATCTTTAAATATGCTGCAAGAACAGAAGAACTATTATTTACATCAGCAATTGCAATCTGCTTAGCATTAATTGCATTATTTGAATACCTTAATCTATCAATAGCAATTGGAGCATTCTTAGCAGGAGTTGCTCTGGCTAATCTTCCTTATAATATTGAGATTATCTCTTTAGTTAAACCTCTAAGTGATTTCTTTGCAATTGTCTTTTTTGTCTCACTTGGAATGCTGCTTAATATCAAAACAATAAACAATATCTTAATTCCAATTATAGTTTTACTTGCTCTAACTATCATACTAAAACCATTCCTAATAATGCTTTTAACATCTTTCTTTGGTTATAAAAAAAGACCTAGCTTCTTAATCTCAATGTCTTTAGCACAAACAAGTGAATTCTCATTAATATTAGCTGTTCTTGGTTTAAGTCTAGGTCATCTAACAGAAGAATTATTCTCAATAGTTACAATCCTAGCAATGGTCACTATGGGATTAACAGCCTATATATTTCAATTTGAACCATGGATTTACAAACTGCTTTCTAAACATCTTTCATGGTTTGAAAAAGTAAGCAAAGAAGAACCTGAATATATTCCAAGAAAAATAAGCAAAGATGTCATATTAGCAGGCTATGATAGGCTTGGTTATAATATATTTAACACACTAAAACAAATGAAAAGAAGTTTTCTTGTTGTTGATTATAATCCAGAGGTTATTAAAACCCTTGCTTCAAAAAGAATCCCTTGTATGTATGGTGATATTGGAGATCTAGAAATTCTTAACAGGCTGGACTTAAAAGATGTTAAAATGTTTATTTCAACTGTCCCTGATAGACAGGATAATTTATTATTAATTAAAAAAACAAAAGAAGCAAATCCAAATTCAGTTGTAATTGTTACTTCTATGAATGTTGATGATGCTCTTGATTTATATGATTCAGGAGCAGATTATGTTATACTGCCTCATTTCTTAGGAGGAGAAAGAATGTCTATATTATTAGAAGAGTCAAACAAAGACATAAGGAAATTACTGGAATACAAAATAAGCCATGTTAAAGAGTTAAAGAAAAGAAGAAGTCTAGGTCATAGACATCCTAAGAGGCATAGGCACAGATGAATAAATCAAAATTAAATTACTGGATTGATATTGGGCTTGGAATATCATTTATTATATCTTTTATTACAGGACTATTTAAGTTTCCAGGAATAACACAATATTTTACAGCTGTATTCAGAGTAATCCCCAGTTATTATATGTCTAAGATCCATGATTATTCTGGATTAGTAATGGGATCATTAGTTTTAGTTCATTTAATCCTTCATTGGAGATGGATTGTTGCAATGACAAAAAATATCCTTAAGAAAAATGAATAAAATAATATTTCTAATTATTACATTAATTCTTTTATCAGGATGTGTTGAAAAACTAGCTGAAGAAAAAAAAGTCATGGAAGAAACAAAAGAACCAGAACATAAATCCCTAAAAGAATTAAAAGCAATTGAAATTAAAGAATATGAAGGAGAAAAATTAGATTCAATTATTGATGTTAGAGATGTCTCAATAAAAGGACCTCAATATATTGATATCAATACATACAGATTAGAAATTACAGGCCTTGTTGAAAATCCAAAAAAATATACTTATGAAGAAGTTTTAGCTCATCAAAAATATTCAAAATTAGTTACTTTAAATTGTATAGTTGGATGGAAAGCAACTGTCTTATGGGAAGGAGTTTTATTAAAAGATTTGTTTGAAGAAGTTAAAGTAAAGCCAGAAGCAAATACTGTTATATTTCATGCAGCTGATGGTTACACAACCTCTTTACCATTAGATTATATCATAGAAAAAGATATAATCTTAGCAGACAAAATAAACAATATTACATTAGTACCAGAAAGAGGATTTCCTTTTGAACTGGTTGCAGAAGACAAATTAGGATATAAATGGATTAAATGGATAACCAAAATTGAATTATCTGATAATCCAAATTATAAAGGTTATTGGGAAAGTTTAGGATATGATAATGAAGCAGATATTGAATAAAAATGCCCTCACTAAAAGAACTAAAAAGCAAAGCATTAGAACTAAAACCAGTTATCTGGGTTGGCAAATCTGGCTTAACTGATAATGTAATTAAAGAAATTAAAACATTATTAAAAAAGAAAAAACTCATCAAAGTTAAATTCTTAAAAGGTATTATTAAGGAAAAAGGCAGAAAAGAACTGGTTAAAGAATTAGCTGAAAAAACTGATTCTAGAATTATACATCAAGTTGGTTTTGTTGTTGTTTTGTATAAAAAATAGCATAATTTTTTAAACAAATAAAAAATTCTATTATTATGCCATTTCAGGAAATAAAACCAGTTGAAACAGCACAGCAATATCTAGATACAGCTATAATAAGAGCTAAAAGAAAAGCATCTCAATTAAAAGTAAAAGGAACTAAAGTAAATAAAATAAAAACATTAGAAATGACTAAAATAGCAATTGTTCGTGACATCTTAGTTTCAAGATTAGATGAAGTACTTACTTCATTTCCCAGAATAGAAGAACTAACATTATTCTACAGAAAACTTGTTGAATACACAATTGGAAAAAGCAATCTAAAAAAAGCATTAGGAAAGATAAAGTGGAGCAAGAACAAGATAAATGATATTTTTAAGCAGAATAATTCAAAATTAAAATCAGCGCAAGAAATAAAAGACATATACAGGATTAAAAAGGGATTTTATGGAAGAGTATCTTCTGTACTTAAGAATCCAGATTATAAATTCTTAGAAAAATCAAGAAGAACATTGCAGTCATTCCCAACAATAAAAAAAAGATACAAGCAAATATCAATTGCTGGATTTCCAAATGTAGGAAAATCAACCCTATTATCAAAACTAACAGGCTCTAAGCCTGAAATAGCTGCTTATCCATTCACAACAAAAAGAATAATGATTGGTTATATTGATAATATGCAATTTCTTGACACACCAGGAACATTAAACAGATTTAATAAAATGAATGCAATTGAACAGCAGGCATATTTAGTTATGAAGATAGTTGCTGAGAAGATAATCTATATATTTGATTTAACAGAGCCTTATCCATTAAAAGATCAAATAAGACTATATGAAAGAGTAAAAGGATTTGGAAAGCCTGTTATTATTTATTTATCCAAAACAGATATTCTAGATAAAGAAAAGATTAATGAGTTTAAGAAAAAATACAAAGCAATTAGTGATATTAAAGAGCTGAAAGAATTCTTTTGAAATAATAGAAAAAAAAGAAAAAAAGTTACTGCTTAATTATAGCAGTATGTGTCCATCAATGCTTTGCATGCGTTGTATTCATCCATTGTTATGTCGTTTACTTGAACAGGTCCGTAGACAACGGTATAATTAAAAACTACCTTTGCAAAGGCATAAAGAGGTTCAGAAGGGCCCATTCTGCCTGTTTTGAAGTTAAAGCCACCTCCGTCATGCACGGAATTGCAGTCTGCAACTGGAAGTGTTGGGTTGACAATGTAGGAAATAGTATAACCATTGTCTCTTGCATGTTGTGTCCATTCTGCTATTAGTGATTCATCGAACGCTGGGCATCCTCCTGATCCTGCTGCTCCACTACAATCAGGATCTCCTGTAAATGGTACACAACAGTTATCTGAATGTGCTTCACAGCTTGAGCTGTCTATTGCTGCCGAAGGACACCGTCCATGACAATCTTGTACTGCAGCGCTATTCTTGTCAAATTCTTCACCATTTTGTCCAAATTCAGCCATGCAGTCTTTCATACATTGGCCTTTTACTCTTCCTTGACCGCCAGCTCCACCAACAGCTACTCCTGTTATAGAGCCTTTGTTTAGAACCAATACCAGACTAGCTAATGCAACAATTGCAACAATAGCTACTACTGCTATGGTCATTGTTTTATTGTCTTCCATCTAATTCACCTCATATTTTATTTTATATATTTTTGAATAGAAATATATCTACTCAAATTCAATGTTTTTTATTTGGGGTTTTTTGCATTTTCTCTTTTTTTTAACAAAACCAAATCCCCCACGATTCACAGCAAGAAATTCTTATTATATATAGCTGCAAATCATTTAGTTTTAGTTAATTATTGATTAATTGACAAAACTAGTATTTAAATATTTCTGAAAAATCACAAAGAAAATTAAAGTTTTTTATCTGACGAATTTGGGACAGCTGACTTGAGAATTCTTGGGTTAGAAGGGCTGAGATGTGGGAATTAGGCAATGAGTTCTCACTATGTTCGAGAGGAATGTATTTAAGTTATATATAAGAAAAAAAAGAAAAAAAATATTGTTTATGGTGCTGCAGGGCACTCTGCAAGAACAATGTTTCTGCATGCTAACATTTCTGGTTCTGTAACAGATTGTGCAGTTTCTTGTCCAAAGATAAGATTAAACATATAATCTCTGACTTCTGCATGGCATGAAAAGTATTCTGTTCCTGGTGTATGGACAGTAGTCCACGATTGGAACCAGCCAGATGGATACTGAGCATTGCATGCTTTTGTTCCTGTTACTGTATCGTCAATATAATAGAAATCTGAATTATTTGCTGATGCATCACTTATCCAATACTGCATATCTGCTTGTGTAAAGCAAGGGCATTCTGCTACTATACAGTCTGGGTCTTGTCCTGGTGCTGCAAATATATTACAACATCCGTCAGCTGTGTCTGGGTTGCAGTTACCTGCATGGCTTGCTTGACCGCATCTTGCATTCAAACACTGAATAATGC
Organism: Candidatus Woesearchaeota archaeon; assembly: GCA_019322455.1. Classification (GTDB taxonomy): domain Archaea; phylum Nanobdellota; class Nanobdellia; order Woesearchaeales; family WJKL01; genus JAHWIB01. The sequence goes on along the minus strand of JAHWIT010000106.1, from coordinate 931 downwards.
AGTCATGTACACTCAGCTCTTCTGTTCCTGGAGCTGGGCTTTGTGCATTAGGTGTACAGTCTTGTGTACATGTTCTTGCACATGGTGTGTTGCTCGTTTTCTTTGGAGCAGTACCACCAACAGCAGCTCCTGTTATAGAGCCTTTGTTTAGAACCAATATCAGACTAGCTAATGCAACAACTGCAACAATAGCTATGACTGCTATGGTCATTGTTTTATTATCTTCCATCTAATTCACCTCATATTTTTAAACTATTTGTGGTTTTTGAGAAAAACCACTAAAAACACTTTTTTTCATTATTATATACATAATATACACAATTGTATACCAGTCTAGTATATAAATGTTTCGAAAATATGAAGTATTTTCGAAGCTTAGAAATTTTTTAAAATTTCTATTGTTTCGAAAAATCTCTTTATTATTTGTTATTTTAAAAAGTTACAACTATATATTAATAATCAAAGATTTTTCGAAGCTCAAAAATCTTTGATTTTTGTATGTTTCGAAAATCCATGTTATTATGTTATAATAATAGAGTTACAACAATGAGCTAATAAAGCCAGCATTAGTCATATATCACCTAATTTTAATACTTGTTTCTTATATCTTTTGAATAATTCATCATCTATATGGCCATATACTCCTTGCAGATTATCTTTGAATTGTTTTGAATTTATTTTCTCTTTTATTTTTGCAAATCTTTCTTTAAAACTGCATCTTTTTTCAATCTCTTGTTTTATCCATGTCTTGTCTTTTGATTTTGTTATAAGCATAAACACATCCCTTATATCTGCGCTTCTGCAGCTTATTGATTTCATTACAATTAATGCATCAGGATTTATAATCCTCAGTTTTAATTCTTCAGTTATTGTTTTTCCTTTGAATGGTTTAATGCTTGAATTTTCAAAAACCCATTTTGCACTAAATATC
>JAHWIT010000105.1 GCA_019322455.1 Candidatus Woesearchaeota archaeon | reverse complement strand
GAAATTGTAATAGTTCCAGGAAAAGTTTTATCATCAGGGACATTAAAAAAACCATTAACAGTTGCTGCAGCAAGCTTTTCAATGTCTGCAGTTGAAAAAATACAAAAAGCAGGTGGAAAGCCAATTTCAATTAGAGAATTAACAGAAACTAATCCAAAAGGAACAAATGTAAGGATAGTGATATAATGATAGTTAATGCTGATAGTGCAATACTAGGAAGATTAGCAACTAAAATTTCAAAAGAACTATTAAAAGGAGAAAATATAGTTGTTATAAATTCAGAAAAAATTGTTATTAGTGGAAATCCTAAAGCAGTTTTTAAAAAATTTCATGAAAAAAGAAAAATAGGAGATCCTCACAAAGGTCCTTTTTATCCAAGATATCCTGATAGAATGTTTAAAAGAGTTGTTAGAGGAATGCTTCCTTATAAAAAAGAAAGAGGAAAAAAAGCCCTTAGAAAATTAAAAGTTTGTATAGGAAATCCTGATGATTTGAAAGGTGAAAAAATAAGCAAGACTTCAGATGATTTAAGGAGTAAATTTATTACTTTAGAGCAATTATGTAAAAGACTAGGTGCTAAACTTGGCTAAGAAAAAAATGTTGATTCAAAAAATAGGAAAAAGAAAAAAGGCAATTGCCAGAGCAGTTGCCAAACCGGGCAAAGGAGTTGTATTAATAAATAAAAAACCTTTAGAAATTTTTGAACCAGAAATGTTAAAATTATTTATTAAAGAGCCTTTATTGTTAGCCGGTGATGTTGTAAAGAATTTGGACATAGAGATTGATGTAAGAGGCGGAGGAATTTTTGGTCAGGCTTCTGCTGCCAGACAGGCTATAGCAAAAAGTCTAGTTGAATATGATAAAAAATTAAAGGAAACGTTCTTAAATTATGACAGAACATTATTAGTAGCAGACGCAAGAAGAACAGAACCACACAAGCCTTCTAGAAGTAGAAAAGGAACACGAAGGCATAAACAACGTTCAAAAAGGTGAAAATTATGATTATACCCATAAGATGTATTTCATGTGGAAAACCTGTTGCACAACTTTGGGAACAATTTAATAAAAGGATTCAAGCTGGAGAAGATCCTAAAAAAGTTTTAGATGATTTAGGATTAAAAAAATACTGCTGTAGGTCTTTATTTTTAACTCATACAGATACATACAAGCAAGTGGCAAAATACAAGAGATAAAATGATTATATCTGTTTTTATTGTTCCTAATTCAAAAAATTCAGAAGTTATCAAGATTTCAGGGAACGGCTATAAGGTTAAAGTTGATGCTCCTGCTTTGAAAAACAAAGCTAACAAAAGATTGATTGAGGTTCTGTCAGAATATTTTAAAGTTTCTAAATCTTCAATTTCTATTATAAGAGGAATAAAGAGTAAGAGCAAGATTGTTAAAATAGATTTATAGGGTCCGTAGTATAGCTTGGTTTAGTATATACGCTTGGGGAAGAAATCCAAAATGCGTATGACCCCGGTTCAAATCCGGGCGGGCCCACTTTTTTAATAAGAGATATAATTTATTAATATGAGAAAGGCTGTTTCCACATCCATAGTAGTCATACTAGTCTTGCTAATACTGGTTTCTTTGATTTTAATGTCATACCAATGGCTTTTAACATCTTCACCACAAACCCAATGGGAAATACAACAGAGCTTAGGAAAAAAGGAAGGATGCTTGAAAATTGAAAATATAGATACTGTAAACAAAGAGATCACAATAAGGAACTGTGGAAATATTGACCTTAGCGACATTGTTGTTTATCTTGATTATGAATCATTCGTTTATTATTCTGGAAAATTGAATTCTGGAGAACTCAAACAAATTAGCTATATAGATGACATACCTTCTGGAGATCATGAGATTTTTGCAACATCAGATAATGCCGAATCTTCAAAACTTATTATAAATATACCTTAAATTACTTTGTTAACAAAACAACTCTGCTGTCCCTTTTCTCGTCTTTAATTTTATAACCTATAGAATTTTCAATTCTTTCAGCAAATTCTTTTATTTCATCATGAGAAGCCATATCTTCATATTTGATTCTGTTTTGCAATCTTGAAAAACCAACTGCCATTCCAGCTTTTATTTCTATAAAATCACAGTTCGTTCTTTCAATCAGTTTTGCATATTTTTCAGGTTCAGACATGTTAAGGTTTTTAACCATGGTTAGTCTAACTACTCTTCTGGTTTTCAAACTAGGAAACAATTCTAATGTTCTATTAAGCTTCTCCCATGCATCACTGATTAAAGGCTTCTGAGTTTTTCCCATCATTTCCTTGCTATTACTGCATAAAGAAACATACAATTGAGTTGGTAAAATTTCTAATGATTCCAGTCTTTCAGGCAAAGTCCCATTGGTAACAAGGAATGTTTTAATATTTTTCTTATGAAATGATTCTATTAATTGTGATAATTTTTCATAAAATGTTGGCTCGCCAGCCAAAGATATTGCAACATGTGAAGGATTTTGGGCTTCTTTTAAGTGTTTCTCAGAATGGGAAACTCCGCCCAGACCTGACAATAACTCTCTTTGAGCTTTTATTGATTTTTCAATTATTTCTTCAGGTTCATCTTTATTGTCAATCCATTTTGGATAAGTGATTGTTGTATCACGCCAGCAGAAAGCACACCTTAAAGTGCAAAAAGGAAGAGCAGGAGTCATTTGCAAGCATCTATGAGATTTTATTCCAATATCTGAATAAAATTTTTGTTTGTAACAGAAATTTTTCTCACCAGTTCTAATAGACTTTCTAGTCCAAAGGCAAAGCTTTACAGCACTGTGCTTATTTTTACCT
>JAHWIT010000104.1 GCA_019322455.1 Candidatus Woesearchaeota archaeon | reverse complement strand
TGCAACATTATCTATCCATGTGCATTTAAATTCATACACTTGACTTGTAGAATATGTAACAGGGCTTACTGGAGATACTGTACAGCTTGAATATGCTGGTGATTTAGTATCAGTAAACACTTTTAGATAAACATTCTTAGACCTATCTTGTTCAATTCTTATTGCTTGAGTATATGTATTATAACCTGCTTTTTCTACTTGCAATGTATATATGCCACTAGGAATGTCTCTTATCACCCTTGGATAAACATTGTTGTTTAGATACATCCATTCGTTTGAAGAATCATAAAGAGTTATGTTTGCTGTTGCATAATCATAATTTTCATCATAAACATAAACTGTTAGAGAATGTAAACCAGCTGCAAAAACTATTGTTGGAATGAGAAAACTAAACAAAACTACAAAAAACAAAATTTTTTTATTTCTCATCATTATTACCACTTGAAATAAGATGTAACATCTTCCATAAAGTCTTGTGGTATTGCGAAATTATTGAAGGCTTTTCCTGTTACAGGATCAACATAAAATACTGATCCACCATAATCATCTTTTGGATTATTGGCTGGATTAGTAACATGATACATTAAAGGCTGACCTTCTGAAGTATACATATCCCATTCATCAAGTAATGGCTCTAAACCTGGAACCTTTGCTGTCAAGTTTTCTAATTCTTCTCTTGTCTTAATTGTTGCATTTTGAACAGGCTGACCATATACAGGTTCTCCTTGAGCACCTTCAGCAGGACCCTCAGTTATTAGGTTCTGATAAACAGTCTGTAATGCACTAGCATTCAAACTTATGATATCTCTTGGTGTTGGAACTATACTTCCATCCAAAAGACCTTCAACATAAGCTTCAGATGTTCTTACAAACTGATCAAGATATTGAATATAATTATGATCTCCCAACTCTCTATCCTCTAAATAATCTAAAAGGTTGGTAACCTTTTCTTTATCTAAATCAAATTTAACAGGACCATTTTCAGTTTGTAACTCAATGCTTCCTGTTTTGTCATATCTTACATTATATTTTGCACCGCCCATGTATTTTTCAAGAGGAGCATCAACGATATCTAAAATTTCGTCAACCATAGATTCTCCAATTTGATCTGAAAACTCTATCTTTTCTTTCAAAAGTCCTTCAGGCAATATGTTAACTGGTGCACCTAAATCATAAGATATAGCACCGTATATATTATCAGCAGGTACAAAACTAGTTTTATAAGTTCCATTCTTAGTTTTTAAAACAATCCAAGCATCTCCAGAACTAAGAGGATTGAATTCTCTTTCAACATATTGTGATAAATCTAAATCTTTGAAAAATAGAGGGTCTTGAATAAACTTCTCTAAAACAGAATCATTCTGTAAGTTAGGATTATAAACATTACCAGTATTTAAATCACGAAGTGTTCCATCTGCTTCTTTTACTATACTTATTTCACTTTCAGGAAGAGGTTGTTCTTTAAATATTGTAACATATCCTGTTTCTTTTTCTGCAGGCTTTTGTAAAGCACCAGACAATGAAAGGCCAAGAATAGCCAAACCTTCACCTAATGGCACAGCATAACCTAGAGCACTTAAGACTTTTGCTCCTGTTGGATGTCTATCTGACCATGTTGAATGCTTATCTAATTCATCTTTTTGTGCCTTCTTTCTCTCTCTTCTTTCTCTCCATTTTTGTCTTAAAGTTTTTTTATCTGTGTCTGGCATTTATAACACCTCTGTAAAGGAAACTCCGCTTCTATGTATGTAGTCAATGATATCAATTGCTTTTTGATTTTCGTTAATAATTTGTTTTGTCCTGGTCTCATCCAAATCAGATGATCCCTTTATTTCAGAATCATTATGAGTTCCATAAAAAATTCCAGTATCAGAATCATAATTTCTTCTTATATTCAAAGTGAATATAGTATCTTTTTCATCTGTTGATCCTGTTAATCTATCTAAAAGAGTTGCAATTGTATTTCTTGTAGTTTGTTCAGTGCCGTCATAATTCAAAATAAAATTAGTATAGACTGCCTTAACAAGATATGATCTACTTCCCATCAGTTCAGCATATTTATGATCTAAATATTTGTTTAAGAAGTTGTTTTCAAATCTATTAACAGTTTCTCTTAATGCAGTATATTTAGGGTCTTCTTTAGGTGCTCTTCTAGGAGTTAATCTCTTTAACTCAGAATAAATATCAAAAACTCTTCCTGCTTTTCCATTATTTAGAGCTTTTCTAAGATTATTATATGCCTTAGTATAACGTCCTTTCAACCCAATTTCAAGTGTCTTTATAGCTTCTTCAATGTTAACAACTTCTGGTTTTATACTTTCTTCAATTTCATCAAGATTAATAATAGTATCTTCTACTAGGAAATTGTGAGTTAGATTTGTACCTCCTCTTTGTATGCTTGTTAATGGATTATCTTTATACCTTTCATCTATTTTCTTTCCCCTTAAAGTAGCATCTAATACAGCAGCCCTTAGCTTTGCTTCATTAGAATTGTCTCCACGAATCTCAGCTACATATGTTAAAACATCAAATTTAGAATAATCTGGTCTGAAATAAGTATTAAACCTTCCTTTTTCATCAACTTTTTCAAAAACTTCTTCTTGATGCCCACCAATTATGTGTTCAACTTTATCCATGTAAAATTCATATCTTGTCCTTAATTCAGAAAATAATTTTTCAAGGTACTCTATACGATTACCTTCTTCAACATATGGAATAGATATTGAGGAAGGTGGTTGAATTTTTCTCATTCTAGAAATCTTTTCTAATTTTGACTTAAGCTCTCTACTGTTTTTATGATAATCTCTTTCAATAGATGATATTTCATTATTTATAGTAAAAGTAGCATTAGCTATCTCTGTTGCATAAAATTTCTGCTTTTCTTCAGCTTTACTGCAAAAATCATCTATCATTTCATAAACAGTTTTTTCTTCAACCTCTTCTTCTTTTAATGGGGTTCCATTTCCTTCTTCCATCATTTATCACCATATATTTTATAATCTGTTATCACTCTTTAATAGTATAGACCGAAAAGGATTTAAAGGGATATGTTAAGCATTTTTAAGGTATTAGAACTTTTAATTATGATAAATGTCTATCTGACCATGTTGATTGTTTTTCTAGTTTCTGTTTTTTCTTTGCTTCTAAGATATCTTCAACTTTATCACAACATCTACATCCTGGTACATATATCCCAGGATGACCAAAAACTGTATAATACAGATTTAAATTAGAGACAGCATTCCCAATGTTTACATCTTCTATAACTTGTGGTATATCAAAATGCTTTGAAGTTTCATAATGTGTATTATCCCACACAGTTGCGAAATAAAGTTCTACATTCTGAACACCGTAATTAATACCTTCTTTAACTTTAGGTGTATACTCAATAACTGTGTTAGAATATCCAAAAAATGGAAATAGATTAGCTTTATCTTTTAATGACAATTCAAATGAAACTTCTTCATTTGCATCTCTTATAATTTCATACAATTTATTGAATTCTTCTTTTTCTTGTGTTCTCAAAAACTTCATTCCGTTTAAGTATAAAATTAAGTTTTGAGGGTCAAATGAAGTTACTTTATTATAAACTTTCCAAGGCCCAGTATATCTATCTCTTAGTTCTTTTACTTGGTCTCTAAATTTTCTAGAATTATTTTCATTTTCTGCTTCTTCATCTAGAAAATCAAAAAGGCCTTCAGCATCATTATAACAAAGATAATCTGTTATTTCTTCATGCAATTTACTCAATGGTATTATTTTTGATCTTAATTTTTTCAGATTACTTAATTCTTCATTAATATATTCAGATGAAAGAGTAATCATGCCTCCTTTTTTCAAATCTCTTTTAAGTTGCTTTAATTC
>JAHWIT010000103.1 GCA_019322455.1 Candidatus Woesearchaeota archaeon | reverse complement strand
CTATATCAAATGTATTAATAGTTCTTAAAGATTTTATCTTCTCAATTAATTTATCCCGGGCTTCAATTTCATCATCCGGAGTTGGTTCTTGCTCTGTTAAGAGTAGATAAATATCTTTTATCTCCTGAATAGTAGTTTTTAACTTTTCCTCTTCACTCATAAGGGATTACTTAATTTGTTTATTATAATTCTCTGCTAAAAATTTCTCTTTAAATATTTAAAAACATTTCACTAATTTATTTTTTTGCGATAAAAAAAGTAATTGATTCTTAATAAATAGAACTCTATTGGATTATTTGGAGAATTAATAAAGAAATCATTAATAACGAAATAATTTAAAAAAATTTACTTTTTTTTTACTATTGTTCCACATTGTGGACAAAAACTTGCTCCCTTATCTAATTTTATACCACAGAATTTACAGAAAAAAAAGATTTCTTCAACTAGTTCTTTTACCACTACTTCTTCCTCTGGTGAGACTTCTTCCACAATTTGCTCCTCTATCACTACTTCTTCTTCTGGCAAAACTTCTTCCTCAATTGGCTCCTCTACCACTTCTTCCTCTCCTGGTAAAAATTCCTCCTGAAGTGGCTTTTCTGCCATTAATTCTTTTTCTACCAAGACTTTTTCCTCAATTGGAATTTTTAATAGCTTACCACAATTAGAGCAATATGTTTTTCCTGCTAATACATTTGCACCGCAAAATTTACAAATCTCTGTTATAATTTTAACCACTACTTCTTCTTCTGGTAAAACTACTTCTTCAATTTGCTCTTCTGCTACTTCTTTTTCTATCAAGACCTTTTCCTCAATTGGTCCTCTTATAGGTGGTTGAGTAACTTGTTTTTCTTCAGGTTTTATTTTTAAAACTAACTTACCACAAATATGGCAATATGGTTTTCCTTCTTCTATATTTACTCCACACTGGCCACAATATGTTCCTTTCCTTTCATTTTCTTCAGAAATTGTTGACTGCAGTTGTACTTCATTAATTTTTGAATAGGAACCCTCTGTTATTGGTTTTACATCTTTTTCATCTAAAACTGATGGCACCGATTGTATTTCTTCAGTTTTTAATGGAGAAATTTCGGTTATTGGTTTTGAAGTTATTATTTCTTTATCTAAAATTTCAAATAACCTATCTCTACGTTCTTCTATTGAGTATGTAGAATTCATAGATTTTGTAAAGGATATCTCAATATAAGTACTCTGATTCACTTCATATTTTATAGAACGACTCTTCTTTTCCAGATTATAACGATTGGAAATTGGAAATTGATATCCGAAAAATAACAATTCTTTTTGTCCCGAGAGTCCCATCATGAAATCTTTATCTTTTTCATATTCTCTAAAGGAAAAGAATAAAGAAGACTTGGATTCAAAAACTCTTAACCTACCAAGAGCAATGATTCTATCAGTAGTAACAAAAAGCCTTCCCTGATCTACATAAAATCTATAACTTCTTCTTCTTTTTTGTGATATATTCCCTTTACATACGTATAATATTTGTTCTCCATTAAATAAACAATACTTTTCGATAATAACTATTTCAAATTCCTTTCTTTTCTTATTTCCATAAGATTTTTCTACTTTACGCATTAAATCTTCATAAAGCCATCCCTTAAAAAACTCAGGATTTAATTTAAAAGATTCCATTATAATATCTAAAAAATTCTTTTCAGAAACATAATCAAACAAAAGAGAAACGATTTTCTTTTTCCTGTTTGAAGGTGTCATGCTTCTTTGGATTATTTCTTTTATACTATGTTTTACTTGATTTGTGTTTATGGATTTTTCTTCTTTATAAGACATATGTGTTAAAAGATCACGAATAAATATTTAATATTTTTGATATAGTAGAAATCCAGAAAAAAGTAATTTAAAGAAAAAAAAAATCTTTTCTAGTTTTTTCAGTTATTTTTTTCTTTTTAATATCAAAAGGCCTATGGCCAAGATACCACCAATTATGCTCCAGATTATGGCAATCCACATCCAGATGAAGATATCACCAGGGAAGAAAGGATAAAATATCCATAGAATCACCAATATAACTGTCCAAATAGTTCCAAT
>JAHWIT010000102.1 GCA_019322455.1 Candidatus Woesearchaeota archaeon | reverse complement strand
TGTTGCTGCAATTACTCCTTTTCCTCCTCTTTTCTGAGATTTATAAGTTCCAACAGGCAGTCTCTTTATATACCCAGAATGAGTTACAGTAACAACCATATTTTCCGATTTAATTAAATCCTCTGGAATCATTTCCTCTTCTTCTTCCTCAACAATATCTGTTCTTCTCTCATCTCCATAACTTTTCTTCAATTCCTCTAATTCATCTTTTATTATCTTTAATATCTTTTTCTCATCAGCAAGTATGGCTTTTAATTTCTCAATTAACTCAAGCAATTCTTTATGTTCTTTTCTAATCTTTTCTTGCTCTAATCCAGTCAATCTCTGCAGTCTCATATCCAAAATAGCCAAAGATTGTTTCTCACTAATCTCTAATTTAGAAATAAGAACCTTTTTTGCTTCATCAGCGCTCTTGCTCTCCTTAATCATCTTGACAGTTTTATCAATATCCTTCAAAGCAACTATTAAACCTTCCAAGATATGTGCTCTGTCTTCTGCTTTATTCAAATCAAACTTTGTCCTTTTCCTGACAACATTTCTTCTATGATCAACATAATTTTTAATTAAATCCTTTAAATTAAGAATTTTAGGCTGCCCGTCAACCAAAGCAAGATTAATTACTCCAAATGTAACCTTTAATCTTGTATGTTTAAACAACTGATTTAAAACAATATCTTGATTAGCATCCTTTTTCAACATAATAACAATCCTCATTCCTTTCCTGTCAGACTCATCTCTTATATCAGAAATTCCAATAATCTTTTTGTCAGTCACAAGATCTGCAATCTCTTCTAATAACTGGGATTTATTAACCATATAAGGAATTTCAGAAACAATTATTCTCTTTGTTGTCTTCCCTTCTTCAATATTATATCTTGCCTTGACAATAATTCTTCCTTTTCCAGTTACATAAGCATTCTTTATCCCTTTTGTGCCGGAAATAATTCCAGCTGTTGGAAAATCAGGGCCTTTAACAAACTGCATCAATTCATTAATCCCGCAGTCAGAATTATCAATCAAATGAACAGCTGCATCAGCCACCTCTATTAAATTATGAGGAGGAATATTTGTTGCCATTCCAACAGCTATTCCAGAACTTCCATTAACCAATAAGTTTGGTAATTTTGAAGGTAAAAAACTAGGTTCTTTTAAACTGCCATCAAAATTAGGAACAAACTTTACTGTTTTCTTTTCAATATCCTTCAGCATCTCTTCTGACAACTTACTTAACTTTGCTTCTGTATATCTCATTGCAGCAGCTCTATCACCATCAACGCTTCCAAAATTTCCCTGTCCTCTAATCAAAGGATATCTCAAGCTAAAAGGCTGTACCATTCTAACCAAAGAATCATAAACAGCAGTATCACCATGTGGATGAAACTTTCCTAAAACCTCTCCGACAATTCTTGCGCTTTTCTTAAAAGGTTTGTTATGAAACATCCCCATTTGTTGCATAGCATAAAGAATTCTCCTGTGTACTGGCTTTAATCCATCTCTAACATCAGGCAAAGCCCTTCCAACAATAACAGACATAGAATAATCTAGATAAGAACTCTTCATCTCTTCTTCAATCAGTTTTTTGACTATATTTTCCTGAGTTTTTTGACTATTTTCTTGATTTTCCATTAAAAATCACTTGTGATTTTTAGGGTTCCAGAAATCTTTGATTTCTGAGAACCTCTGCCATTTTGAGATGAGAATTTAACCTCAAATATATTAAAAATAATAGTCATTCCTTTATAAAACTTTTGTTTCTAAAATGGCTCTACAGGCTCTGAGAAGCTTGAATTCAAGCATTTCAGCTATTTGAATTTATCTGTTTTAGCCCTTATTTTGCCTTTCTAACAAGGTTGTCTTTTACAGAAAAAGAAGTTCCGCAATAAACACATCTTTTCCTCTTTCCACTTAAATAAATATCCCTGCTTTCATACCTCTTATCATGCTTGCATTTAGGGCATTTTAAAAGAAAAATCATTTGTAGAATTCCTTTTTCTCTTCCTCTTCTAAATCCTCTTCATCCTTTTTAATTTGTTCTAGTTCCTTTTCTTCCTCTTTTTCTTCTTCCTCAATCTCTTTTTTAATCTCCTCTTTGCTTTCCTTTTTTGCTTCTTCCTTTTTCTTGGTTTCTTCTAATATATTCTCTCCTTCATTAATATCCTGTTCTGTCTTTTCAACTTTATCCTTAACATCCTGAGGAACAACATTCTTAAAAGCAGCTCTTGCTTCTTCACTAGGCAGGTCAAAATATTCAAAAAATTTTTCAGTCAAAGTTATCTTTCTTGTCCTCCCAAATTTATTCCTCATTACAAATCCCATTTCCTCTAATTGTCTTAAATGATCATAAGCCTTATTATGCCTTATTTTAATAACTTCACTCTGTAAAATAGGATACTTCCATGCAATTACAGCTAATGTTTCTATTAAAGGTTTATCAAGTTCTGTTCTAGAAACAATCTTTTGTACAATTGGCAGATAATGATCCTTTACATTTAATTTCCAAAATTTACCATCCTCAACTAAAACAACAGAACCTGCTCTTGAAACATAATCCATTTTAAGTTCATTCAAAGCCTTTTTTATTGCCTCAAAATCATTAATCCCAGTCATATTACTGATTTCTTCAATAGTCATCCTTCTAGCAGAAGAAAAAAGCAAAGCTTCTATCTTATTCTTTTCATTATTCTGGTTTTGATCCATTTTTAAGAAAATATTTCCCTTTTCTTTGTTCAAGTTTGCCTTCTTTCTCTAATTTATCTAAGAAATTTTTTAAATTATCAGGCTCAAATCCAGTAATCCTACTTAACTGTTCAACTGTTTTGCCTTGTTTAAAAGTCAAAACAGCAACAATATTCCATAATAGGTTATTTGCATTTTTCTTTAAATTTAAATTTTCATGAGTTATATTCTTAACCATAATATTCATTTTATGTAGATTTGCTTGTAAATCATTCAATAGTCCAGAAAGTTCATGTTCCTTTAGATGTAATTCCTTTGGTTCAATTATCTCAACAGAACTAGGCATATAATCAAAACAAAATCCAATTACAGAAGGAAGATTCTTTGCCCATAATTCAAGTTCAACAAAAGTTGACCAAAATTCCTCTTTATCTTCTTCTTGTTTTTTTATCTCAGCAAATTCTGTTTTCTCAATATCAATATTTTCATCCTTCTTAATTTTTTCAACATAATTCTTAACTGATTCTTCTACATGTTCTTTTGGTCTTCCAACTACTTCAATTATTGACCTAAAACATACATTCCCTTTTTCTAATCTCTCAGCATTACTCATAGAAATAATAAATTTTCACTATTTTAAAAAGGTTTCTACTTAAGATTATGAAGTAATTTTAGCAACACACTTCTTATTTTCACATGCACAATAACCTTGTCCACAATCCATTGTATAAGGTCTGCATTCCATTGAGCAAAAAACTTCTTTGCAATTTGGAGCTTCTGTTTTTGCAACACATTCAGAAGCATGACAGCATGTTGCTGCAACACAATCAGCATTAGTTATACATTCTGGTTTTACTTGAGGAGGCTGTTCTTTATCAGCACACCCTACAACTAAAATCAATAATATCACTAAAATAATTATTATTCTTTTCATTCTATTCTTAAATTTAAAATATAACTATATAAAATTTACTTCTTTTTACTTAAAATATAATCAACAATAAAATAAACAATTAATGCAAATAAAGCGCCTATAAAAAACCACAATGCAATATTTGGAAATTTTACAGGAACTGTTACAGCAGTATCAACAATAGCCTCTTCAGCCAACTGTTCCATTTCAGGAGCAGCTGTCGGAACAGCCTCTCTTACTTTACTTGCTCCAAATGTAGCTGCTTTTGATGTAAACAACCTCAACAAACCAGCTGTAGCCACTATTATTATACCCACAGGCAACACAGCTTTTAACTTCTCTTTAATCCCAAAGGTGCTCTTTGGAGCAATAATAACATATTTATTAGCAAGCTTGTAATGATTTATTTCTCTTCCTTTTTCAGAATAATGAAATTCATCAACACTAACCAACCCAGCACCAGTTAAATGCTTTAAATTATAATGAACAGTTGAAATCGGAATCTCTAATTTCTCTGCAAGTTCTGTCTCTGTTGCTTCTTTTTCAGCTAAATAATCAAGAATCTTCCTACAACTCTCATTTGATATAACTTGAGCTAATTGTTTTGCCTTATTCTCTTTTAAACTTACTAAAACAAACTTTTCTTTTGCCATATAAATTAAAAATATCAAGCTATTTTTAAAGCTTCGGATAAGTTCAAATCCATTTGAAATTATAAAGAAATATTTTTAAATGTAATAATAATCTCAGTTTGCATGATAAAAGAATTTACTATTGAAAGTTCTAAAATAGAGATTATTGACATAACTGAACAAACCAAAAAGATTGTTAAAGAAAGCAAAGTCAAAGAAGGGATTTGTGTTGTTTATACAGCTCATGCTACTTGTGCTGTTATGATTAATGAAAACTGGGATCCAAACATAATGGATGATATTCTAGAAGCATTAGACAAATTAATCCCACAAGGAAAATGGAGGCATGATAAAGTAGATAACAATGGAGCAGCACACATTAAAGCAAGCATCATAGGCCCTTCAGAAACCATTCCTATTAAAGACGGAAAATTAACATTAGGACAATGGCAAGATATTATGTTAGCTGATTTTGATGGTCCTAGACAAAGAAAAGTCATTGTAGAAATTCTCAAGAAATAAAATTTATATAAGATAAGTTATAAGTAAGACTAAAATGAATCAAAGCAAGAACATTTTAATGGTATATCCTAAAATTCCTCAAGATACATATTGGAGTTTTAATCATATTCTTCCCTTGATAGGAAAAAAAGCAGCAATGCCTCCATTAGGCCTAATAACTGTTGCTGCAATGCTTCCTGAATATTACAATACTCGTATAATAGATATGAATATTGAATCTCTCAAAGATAAAGATATTATATGGGCAGATGCAGTATTCACAAGTTCTATGATAGTTCAAAAAGAATCCCTTGAAGAAGTCATACAAAGAGCCAAATCCTTCAATAAGCCCATAGTTGCAGGAGGACCTTATCCAACTCAATACTTTGATCAGATCAAAGGTGTTGATCATTTTGTATTAGGAGAAGCTGAATCTGGAGTTCTAGAAGCATTTTTAAGAGATTTTGAAAATAATAAAGCAAAAAAAGTATATGCTAGACATGTTATAAGAAACAAGAATGGAAGAAAAGAAATAGACCAGCAATTCCTTGATAATCTATTAAGACATTTTGAAAAACAAGATGCAGATATACAAGTGGTCAATGAAAGGCCTTCTATGAACTTATCTCCTATCCCAAGATTTGACTTGCTAAATTTAAATGCTTATGCGTCTATGTCAATTCAACAATCAAGAGGCTGCCCTCATAACTGTGATTTTTGCAATGAAGGAACTTTATTTGGTCATTCACCTAGACTAAAAGCAGGAGAAAAAATAGCAGCTGAATTAAAAAAACTTTATAATCTTGGATTTAAAGGCTCTATTTTTGTAGTAGATGATAATTTTATTGGAAATAGAAAAGCAGTTAAAGAGGTTCTTCCAAAAATAGAAGAATTTCAAAAAACACATGGTTATCCTTTTGCGCTTTTCACAGAAGCAGATATAACACTTTCAACAGACGAAGAACTTATGGCAATGATGAGAGATGCTGGATTTAGTATGGCTTTTGTTGGATTAGAAAGCCCTGATAAAGAAGTTTTAAGATCAATGGGCAAATATCAAAATATTAAAATTAATCTTTCTGAAGCAATCAGAAAAATGCAAAGCTATGGTATAGAAGTAACAGCTGGATTTATAGTAGGAAATGATAATGATCCTGATGATGTATGTGATAAAATATTTGATTTCTGCCAAAATCAAGGAATAGTTACTGCAATGATTGGTCTCCTAATTTCAGTCAAAGGCTCAGAATTATATGAGAGATTAAAAAGAGAAGGAAGATTAAGAAAAGATTCAGAAGGAAATAACACACACAATTTTGAATTGAATTTTGAATCCTTGCCTGGAAAAGATGAAAAAAAGATAATTAGTGATTATAAAAACCTTCTAGCAAGACTTTATGATTCAAATGGTAAAAATTATTTTGAAAGAACCTCTGTATTATTAGATAGATTAGGCCCTCATCCAAAATCTGCAAGAAGCACAGGTTATACTGAACTTAAAGCATTTGCCAAATCTTTTGTCAAACAATCTTGTTCATCCTATAGAACTAATTATCTAAGATTTATGAAACATATATTAAGACATCATAGAAGCATCTTTCCAACAGCAGTTCATCAGGCTGTTTATGCAGAACATTTTATCAAGATTACAAATTATTCATTAAAAGCAGATAAAATAAAAGAAGATTTTGTGGAAAAAAGCAAGTATTATCAAACACAATTAACTACATCATTAGAAACAGGATTAACAAAAAGTGGAAATTTTATTAGACAAAAACAAAGAGACTTCAATCAATTTTTAATAGAAACAAAAAAAAGAATAAAAAAACTTCCTGAAGAATACAGAAATATTCTAATGGCAAAATATAAGGACACAGTTGAAGGAATTGAAGCATTATTTAAAAGAAATCTTGCATACAGTAGATAAATTATAAACTTATTATTAAACACAATATTTAAATATAAAATAAATCAAATATTATCTTACATGCGGTGCGATATGTGCGGTTCTGAAGAAAGATTATTTAAAACAGATATAGAAGGTGCTATACTAAATGTCTGCAAATCCTGTTCTAAATTCGGAAAAGTAATCTCAGAAATAAAACCAATTGAAAAAACCAAGCCAAAAAAGGTTACAATTCCTGAGTCAGAACCAGAAGCAGAAATAATACAAATAGTTGTAGATGATTTTGCAGAAAAAATAAGATTAAAAAGAGAAAAACTTGGATTAAAGCAAGAAGATTTTGCAAAAATGATGTCAGAAAAAGAAAGCATCATACATAAACTAGAAACAGGAGAATTCAAGCCAAGTTTAGAACTTGCAAAAAAATTAGAAAAAATACTAAACATCAAATTAATAGAAGAATATGAAGAAGAGCACAAAGCTCAAACAAAAGCAACTTCAGCAATAACAACAATAGGAGATTTAGTTAAAATAAGAAAAAGAACAAAATAAGCATTTCAGAAAATTTAAATACTTACTCCAAAAATATAAAGCAAATGGAAGAAACAAAAAGAAAAAAGGATTATGCTTATGTCTGGATTGCTTTATTTTTATCTTTATTTTTCTGGGTTCCTATAATTAATATAATAGTATTCCTACCATTAGCAATCTATCTTAGTATAACACAAATTAGATTGCAAAAAACAGACCCAGAAAGATATGGCAGATTAATATATCCTGCTCTTGTTTTAGTGCATTCTTCATTTAGCATAATTGTAAGCACAATTATACTAGTTTTAAGCATGATAGGTAAGCTCTAAATCTTTTTAAAGAAAAAATTTATTAACAAACAAATAATTTTAATTACAATGGAAGGAAATATAATTATGATTTGTAGCAGCTTTATTTTTGCGCTATTATTCTTATTTTTATTGTCTGTTTTCATAACATCAATTGCATCTTTATTCCAAAAAAAAGAAAACTCAAACTATGAACCTAAAATAAGTGTTGTTATTCCTTGTTATAATGAAGAAAAAAACATTGGAAATTGTCTAAATGCAGTCTATGCATCAGATTATCCTTTAAAAAAAATAGAAGTTATAGTAGTAGATGATGGAAGCACAGATAAAACAGTGCAAACAATAGAAGAATACAAAAAAAAATATTCAAATATTAAAATAATAAGAGCAGATCATAAAGGAAAATCAGAAGCACTTAATAGAGGAATTAAAAAAGCTTCTTATGATATCATACTTACAGTTGATGCTGATACAAATATTGATAAAATAACACTAAAAAAGCTTGTTCAGCCATTTGTAAATGAAAAAGTAGGTGCAACAAATGGCTCATGCATTGCAAGAAACAAGAATTCCTTATTAGGGTTGTTCCAAAACATAGAATATCATTATAATAATCTTATTAGAAAAAGCTTTTCAGTGCTTTTTAATAATGGAATTTGGTTTTACGGAGCATTTGCATGTTACAAAAAAGAGATCTTAAAAAAAATTGGTTATTTTAAAAAAGATTCTATGACAGAAGACGCAGATATTGCATTAGAAATCTATGCAGCTGGCTACAAAACAATCAATGTTCATGATGCAGTTGGACATGTCCTTGTTCCTTCTAGCCTCAAAGCATTCATCAAACAAAGAACAAGATGGTGGATAGGTGTTTTGCAAGCCTTGAAAAAGAACAAAAACTTATTTTCAAGAAAATCCAGCCCGTCAATACTATTCTTATTCATAAATCAATATTGGTGGTCTTTCTATTCCTTAGTATCCTTTCCTATAATTGCATATCAATTTTATTATTGGCTGCCTAATATTTCAATTTATCCTATATTTGGATATACCTTTCGTTGGTTTTCACTTGCAGGACCATTATATGTATTATATAATATTCCTAAAGGTTGGCTTTCATTATACAATATATTTGGCATCCTTTCAGGTATAATAAGTGCATTACTAATAACTAAGGCATTGTATATATTTAAAGAAGGATTTCGCTTAAAAAACATAATTGGAATCTTTTTTTACTTTCCATATACGATAATTTTAAATACTATTATTGTAATTAGCCTTTTAAGTATGGTTTTATTTAGAAAAAGGTATTTTATATACTAAAAATTAACAAAAAAAAGAGGTTATGATGCCAACATTTATTGAAATTATCAAAGGAATATTTACAATGGAACCAAATTTTTTAAAATGGTATTTAACCCAAGGAAGATTGATACTAGATGTTTTCCATAGTATATTTAACAATATATTTTATATTTTCCTATACACAGCAGTAATCTTTACTATGGTTTATCTTATATTATCACTTGTTGTAGTTGTTTCTAGAAAAAAAGAAAAAGAAAAATTATTTGATCCTAAAAAAGCGCCTTTTGTAACAATTCAAATTCCTACAAAAAATGAACTTATAGCTTTGAGATGCGCAAAAAAATGCCTTGATTTTGATTATCCTAAAGATAAATATGAAGTCTTAATAGGGGATGATAGTAACAAACCAGAAATTTCTCAAAAAATTGCTGAATTTGCAAATACCTATGAAAAAGTTAGAGTTATAAAAAGAGAAAACAATGTAGGATTTAAACCAGGCAACTTAAATAGTATGTTAAAACACTCAAATGGAGAAATATTAGTAATATTTGATTCTGATTTTACTCCTGAAAATGATTTCTTAAAGAGAATTGTAACTCCTTTTATTTATGACAAATCAATTTCTGCTGTCCAAGCAAGATGGAACTTTAATAATTTCAACCAAAATTTTGTAACAACATTAGCTTCAACAATTGTTTATGTATTCCATCATGTATCACTTGCTTTCTTACATATCCTTAGAACAGGATCATTATGTGGCTCTGCTGAAGCTATTAGAAAAAAAGATCTAATTGAATTAGGGGGTTGGAAATCTGGAAGTCTAACAGAAGATATTGAATATACATTAAGATTATATAAAAACAACAAAAAAATTCATTATATACCATCACTTCAATGCTATAGTGAGGTTCCTTATATAGCATCCGATTTATACAGGCAGCAGATGAGGTGGGCTTATGGAGTTATTTCTGCTTATAGAACACACATAAAAGATATAATGTTTAATAAATCTCTTTCAATCAAAAATAAATTAACAAGTTTGTGTGCAGGATTTGGTTATTTAATGCCTGTTTTAATATTGTCAATGTTTATATTTGGCACATTAAGTTTTTTTACACACCTTCCTGCACCAATTGATTTGCCTAAATTCTTCTCAGAACTCGGAATTAATATGGCATTAACATCTGGATTAATTGTTGCAAGCCTCTTTGCACTTTACAAAGAAAAAAAAATAAAATATGCACTAAAGACCTTGCTTGCTTCTTTTAGTATTGGAATCATAACTACATATTATGTAAATAAAGGAATCTTTAAATCAATCTTTAAAAAACCAATGCAGTGGTATCTTCTAAATAAGGATATTAATTATAGTACTAAGTAAGGGGGAATAGATTAATGTACAATTCATGGAAAAATTCTAATTTAAAGAATCGTTTTTTAGATAAAACTTCTCTTTTTTTCATATTTTTTATATTATTTTATGGAATCCAAGGAATAATCTCAATATTTAACAACAAAGTTGCACCACCATTAGATATATTTGCAGCTGCATCAATAATAACCTTGTTTTTTATATTACACCTATTTATTAGATTCAAAATAATTGTTCCAATATTTATTGGAATAGGGTTCATTCCACATATATTTGGATTATATCCTCTATTTGGAGAAGGAATTTCATTATATGGTCTGTCATCATTAGATTATCATTATGATTGGATTGTCCATTCATTTGGAATATTTTGTTATTCAATTGCATTTTGTTCTATAATCTACCCTTATCTCAAAAAAGGACTCAAAAGCAAATTCCTAATCTTTATTTTAGTTTTATTCTTTATGCTTGGATTAGGAGCATTTAATGAAATATTAGAATATGTTGGCTTTGATGTATTTGGATATGGAAAAGGTTTCCTAGAATTTGGTGATGGAGACTCTTCTCCATATGCAGGACCATGGCAAAATTCATCTATGGATATGGTATCCAACCTTGTAGGAGGAGTAATTGGAACAGGTTCTTTTTTATTATTGAAAAAAAGAAATGAAAATAATCAGATAGATTAATATGCAAAATTTTCTCTTCTAAGCTCCCATATTTCTATTCCATCCTTATCATATACCTTTCTAAACATATTACGGTCACTAAACAAAAATAATAAGCCCTCTTCCTCAAACCACACTAAATTCTTTTTCATATCAGAATCTATCCAAACATAAGAAACATCATGCTTCTCAAACAAAGAAAGGGTTCTCTTCAAATTCCTGCTGTAAAATATAATTTCTGAATCATTTAATTTGGCTTTAACATCCTCTATATATAAAAGATTTATATCTAATAAGACAGGTCTTTCAGCAATAGCCTCTATCCAATTGCCTTTTGTATAATGTGAAAATATAATGTCTTCTGGTTCAGTATTTTCTTTAAGCCAGTTTAAAGAATCAATAATCTTATTGTCAGGAAGAAGTGTTGATATCCTAGCTGTATAAGATACAGTTGAAAAGATTAATCCAAATAATAATAAACCAAGCATTAACTTCTTGATTATAGCAAGAGAATATCGCATTTTAATTATAAAGACAAAAGCACTGCCTGCAAACAGTGCAAAAATAAAATTAAGATAAATATTTATTGAATTAAAATAAAAAGAAAATATAATTGCTGTAAAAAGAAAAATATACCCTAGAATTTGTTTTTTCTTTTTCCATTTTATATACAAACCAATTCCAAAAAGAATTATATTAAATACTCCAAAAGATATTAATCCCCCAAGTTCTGCTATATAGTTTATCAAAATATCTGAAGATAAAGATATATATGGAATACCATATTTTATTAGATAAATCAAATACCTTATCAATGATATCAAAACTACAGCCCATAAAATATAATAAAATTTCTTTATTTTATTTTTATAATTTAAAGAATATATCAAAATAATAGCAAGACCAAAAACAATGCTAAGAAAATTAAAAAAAGAAATTAAAACAAAAAAAACAAGGCTTAAAACAAAAAAAATCTTTTGTTTTTTAATAAAAAGAAAAAACGCTAATAATAAAACAACTATTGATAAAGAATAAGAATTTAATATTGAAAAAGTATAAACAAAAATAGGCGAAATAATTAAAATAAAAAGCGATGCAAGCTTATTTAGACAATTCACTTTTAATTCTTTAAGGATAAGATAAAATAAAAGAACTGAAATAAGACCTGATAAAATTGGCAGTAAAAAGGACGCAAAACTAACTCCAAACAAAGAAGAAAAACCAGCTAAAACAAAATGAAAAGGCTGAAACAAATAAGGAGAATCTACAAGAGGATCTCTTAAAGGAAATCCATTTTCTAATATATGTTTAGCCATCCTTATATTATAATAAGGCTGTTCTCCAATCACTATATTATCATAATAAAAAAATCTTATTAAAGAAACTATTGATAAAACAAGAACAGTCAAAAATAAAGAGTAAATCAAAACCTTGTTCTCTGTTAAATTCTTTAGATTATCAATTTTCATATTTCCTCAATCCTGCATAATGATTTATATATTTTAACATCATTCTCATAAACCAATTCAAAACACTTTTCATCATCAATATATTTTATATTATCAGTATCAATTTCATCAGCTATCTTAGGAGAAAAAAGAATATAATCAATACTATACTTATTCAATAAATCTACTGCTATTGTTTTATATCTAGTTGTATATATTGTTTTAACATCATCTATGCGTTTTCCAGGCAAATGAATCAATAAAAAATTAGAATCAATTACATTTTTCCTTTTTGCTATTGCTGTAATTAAATGGCCTTGTGATAAAGAACCTAAAACTGTTGATTGTTTTTGAGTATTTTCTTCTAACCACAAAAATGCCTTAATCTCTTCTGCTGAAGGAGCAGATTGAATTCTTTCTGAAGTAAAGTAAAAACAAGGTAAAACAGAGGTTAAGATAAATACTAAAACTAAAACTACAAAAATTGCTTTTTTATAATTAGCAAGACGTGTCTTCCTAATATAAAAACCAGCTAATTTATAAGATTGAGCAAAAAGAATCGTTAAAACTACTCCTAGAATAGTAAGGGCTACACTAGGTTGTATTAGCTTCAACCAGAGCAGCAACGCAGAAGCTAGTGCAAAACTAATCAACAAATATATTGGTTTATTTCTTTCTCTAAAAAGATATCTATAAATAACATAAATCCCTCCCACCAAAGGAATTAATCCAATCTTCAATATTGCTTCTAAAAAATTTGTTGGAGTAAAATAAAATATCGAAATAACAGAAGGAATATTTTGCCAAATAACAGAAGGGCCATGTGCCAGTAAAGCATTTTTGTATATAATAAATTCAATCCATATTGTCAAAAATACTGAAAAAAGAATCAGCTCTAGCTCCGATTTATTGTGCTTAAGATGGGCCAATCTAATTAATATCAAATAAGTTATTAAACTAAAAGCTAATATAAAAACAGAAGCATGAATAAAAGGAAATAAAATTATAAGCACAATCAGATATTTAACTAATTTTTTATTTTCTAAATTCATCAAAAAATAAATACCTAAAAACATCAAAGGAATTGTTAAAGAATAAACAGAAACATTATTTATTGTTTCTATAATAAATACTGGAATAAATGCAGATACAGATGCTGTGATTAAACTAATATTTCTGTTTTGAGTGATTTTTTTTGCAATAAGATAAACTATAAAGACCATACAAGAAGCCATTATATTGGGAATTAATTTTAAAGCAATCAAGCTGGTAAAAATAAATGAAAAAAAAGCCAGTACATAATGAAATAAAGGAATAAATATTGATGTCCTTCCTCCATAACTTAAACTATCCTTAAATACAGGAAATCCTGTCTTCATAATGTTATTTATTTGTCTTACATTAAAATAAGTATCATAATCAAAATTAGAACTTTGAAATGTAAAATACATCCTAAATGATAAAGTTAAAATAAATATTAATATTAAAGCAATTTGTTGTTTCTTCATAAACTAATGAATAAAGAAATCATATTTAAATGTATTTAGTAAAACTTATAAAATAAGAATATCTATAAATAAATATGAAACAATCTGCAGGAAGTCCTATTCTAGATCTTTTATTAGAAGGAGGATATGAAAAAGATATTATTACCACAGTATATGGTCCTGCTGGCAGCGGAAAGACTCTGCTTTGTATGCTTGCATTATTAAAAACAGTTGAATCAGGGAAAAAAATAATCTATATTGACACAGAAGGAGGATTTTCTGTTGAAAGATTAAAACAGCTTAGTTCTAATTACGAAAAAGTATTGGAAAAGATTCTTTTTTTAAAACCAACTAGTTTTCAGGACCAAAAAAAGGCATTTGAAAAATTAACTCAAGTAATAAATGATAAAATTGGCTTAGTTATTGTTGACACAATTGCCATGTTGTACAGATTAGAGCTTGGAAAAAGCGATGATGTCTATGAAGTAAATAGAGAACTCGGAAAACAGCTTAGTTATCTGTCAGAAATCGCAAGAAAAAAACAAATTCCTGTTTTAATAGCAAATCAAGTCTACTCTAATTTTGAGAAAAAAGGAGAAGTAAATATTGTTGGTGGAGATTTACTTAAATACAGCAGCAAATGCTTGATTGAACTACAAGCACTAAGCAGCGGAAACAGAAAAGCCATCTTAAAAAAACATAGAAGCGTTTCTTCTGAAAAACAAACAACCTTTAAGATTGTTGAAAAAGGCATAAGTAAAATAGAAAATCAAAGAAAAGGATTTAACTTGTTTTAACGTTTTTTGTTAAAACTTTAGAAATGATACATTTCTAATTATTATAATTATTCTTCTGTAAAATCATCTATCTTTGCTTTAAGATCTTTATCAGATTTAATCATTCCTCTCTTTTTCATGTATTCCCTGGCTAAAACATAAAATAATAATCCTAATGATTTCTTGCCTTTATTATTGCAGGGAACAACTAAATCAATATTATTTGACTGATTGTTTGTATCGCATAAAGCAATTACTGGAATTCCTATTTTCAGTGCATCATTTACAGCATTTCTATCTGGCCAAGCATCTGTTACAAGAATTATTTTTACTTCAAGAAAATTATCAAGATTAGAATTTGTTAATATCCCAGGAGGATATCTTCCTGAAAAAACCTTAACACCAGTTAGCTTGCCAAACTGCTTAATTGCTTTCCAGCCATTTTCTCTTCTGCTTACTATTAATACATCCTCTGGATTAAATTGAGCAAGAAGATTTGCCGCAACCTCTATCCTTTCATTTATCTTTTGAAGATTTAATACAGACAAGCCGTCCGGTCTAGTCTTATAAATAAATTGATCCATATGTTTTGTTTTGAATTTTGTTCCAATATGGATTCCAGCTTTCAAATAAACATCCTGTGCTACTAAAAATTTTGTTTCTTGTTCAGTCATTTTAATAGATTTTTATAACGTGAGAATAAATATTTGCGATATTTATCACCTCACGCAGTATTGGTAATATCAGCTGAGAGTAGAGTTTTGTTTAAAAAACTTACGGAAATATACAAATTTCCGTAAGTTCAAAAATTCTAAATTTTTGTGACTTGCGAAAATGCACAAATTTTTGCAAGTTCAAAATTTTATCAAATTTTGTGACTTGCGGAAATATAGTATAAAAGAAACATTTATTAATTAGGTAGCTTAAACTTATTATATGAAAAAAGCAATATTGTTTGATTTGGATAATACTTTGTATGATTACAATAAACCTCATGAAAAAGCATTGAAAGAAGTCTACAAAGTTTTAAAACAACATATAAATATTTCTTTTAAAAAATTTATAAAACTATTTAACATTTCCAAAGCAGAAATACATAAAGAACTAGCAGGAACAGCTTCTGCGCATAATAGAATTTTATATTTCCAGAGACTGATTGAAAAAACACATAATACAGTAGAACCAAAAATTATTTTGAAGCTGTATAGTGCCTATTGGAATACTTTTCTTAAAAACATGAAAATAAGAAAAGATGTTTTAAATACTTTAAAAAAAATCAGAAAAAAAGGCCTTAAAATAATTATAGTGACAGACTTAACAACACACATTCAATTAAGAAAAATAGAAAAACTCAAAATATCAAATTATATTGATTTTCTTGTAACTTCTGAAGAAGCAGGAAGTGAAAAACCACATTCTATAATGTTTTTATTAGCACTTAATAAGATAAAGATTCTGCCAAAAGATGCAGTTATGGTTGGAGACAATACAATAACTGATATAGAAGGCGCAAACTCTGTAGGATTAGATACCGTTCTCTTGCAAAACAAAAAAACAATAAAAAGATATA